>JAAZJW010000343.1 GCA_012800145.1 Clostridiales bacterium
CCTTATATTATTTAATCTGCGGCTTTGAAATTATATATAGGTACTATTCTATCTATTATATCAACTGTATCACCGACATTTTCTATTATTTCCTCCATAGGTTTATATGCAAATGCACATTCATCAATTGTCCTTCTGTTTACAGAAGTTGTATAAATTCCCTCCATTGTTTCTTTAAACTCGTTCAGATCGAGTACCTTTTTAGCCTGGGTTCTGCTCATGACTCTTCCGGCACCATGGGGAGCGGAATAATTCCAATCTGCATTACCCTTTCCAACGCAGATAAGACTACCATCACGCATATTTATCGGTATTATAAGCTTTTCACCGGATTGAGCCGAAACCGCACCCTTCCTCAGTATCATATTTTCCGTGTCCACATAATTATGAATAGTTGTAAATTGCTCCACCACATCGAGTTTCATGCCCCTTATTATTACTTCAGCCATGGCCCTTCTGTTAAGCTCGGCAAAATACTGGACAATTTTCATGTCATGAATATAGTCATCGAAAAGCTGTCCTGATACATATGCTAAATCCCTCGGTATATCCGTAACAATCCTGGATTTCCTCTTTTTTAACTCCCTTTTTATATTTTTTCCCCGTCCTTGTGACTTTAATTCTGCTATATAAGCATCTATGTCTTCTTTTGTACTTTTGTTGAGTACCTGATATGCCTTTTTTTGGTACAGGCTTGCAACCTGATGCCCCAGGTGACGGCTTCCCGAGTGAATAACTATATATTTGTTTCCTTCGCTGTCTTCATTTGCTTCGATAAAATGATTTCCCCCGCCCAATGTACCGATACTGAGCCTCGCCCTCTTGAGATTAACTTCCTTTCTACATCTGAGCTCATTTAAATCAATTTCATCGTTAAATTTATGTTCTTTATCCCTTATTTTAAACCCGCTTGGTATTTTATTATAAATTAGCTTATCTAGTTTTTGCAATTCAATGTTTTTATTTTTGATTTTTATAACCTCTAAACCGCAACCTATGTCAACACCCACAAGATTAGGTACAATTTTATCTTCAATGGTCATAGTTGTGCCTATAGTGCAACCCATGCCCACATGTACATCGGGCATTATTCTTATTTTGCTGCCTGTGACAAATTCCTGATCAAGTAGTGTCTTAATCTGGTCTATAACTTTGTCTTCTACATTATCGATATAAATAATTGCACTATTATACTTGCCTTTTACCCTAATCATCTTATCTACCCTTTCATCTTTTTAATGCATATTATATGGCCTAATTCTTTTAATTGCAAGGTGTATAGCTTTATGGTAATATCAAATTATTGCAGGAAAAGAAAGATTGGATTGTTTTTATTCAGGATTTTGCTATTATAATAGTATTAAATGAATTTTAGGATAAGGTGCAAAGATTGGAGGAGAACATGCTGATTTACGATATACCGGGTACAGGTGAAATCAAAATAAAAAACATCGTCTTTGATTATAACGGAACAGTGGCTATCGACGGGAAATTAATCGAAGGTGTGAAAAAAGCTCTGATTGAACTCAGAAATTTTGCAAATATATACATATTAACCGCTGATACTTATGGAACTGTAAAAACACAGTGCAAGGATTTGGGAATAGGTGTAAGGACTTTCCCTAAAGAAAATGCAGGTCTTTTTAAAAAGGAAATAGTGGAAGAACTCGGTGCCGAATGCACTATTTGTGTCGGAAATGGGGTTAACGATGTGGAGATGTTTAAGATATGCAGGATATCTATTGCTACCGTGGAAGGGGAAGGGTGTAGCGGCAGGCTTTTAATGAACACGGATATAGCGGTTAATTCCATAGAAGATGCTATAAAGCTCATATTGAGTAAGGATAGAATGAAGGCTACGTTGAGGAATTGATGTACAGTTGGTCGGTTAGTCAGGGGTCAGTTGGACAGGGGTCAGTTGGTCAGTGACAAAAGGGGACGTACCCAATTTGTCACATATGCCGCAATTGTCTGATTATATTCAGTTGGTCGGTTGGTCAGGGGTCAGTTGGCCAGGCCAGGGCAATAGCCTTATTGTATTATGTGTGCCATCAAGGGGGCAGACAGGGTTACAGTATTACCAAGGGATGTTTTCATGTTTTTGTAGGGGTGGACGACCCTGTCCACCCTCTATCAATGCACATTTTC
>JAAZJW010000344.1 GCA_012800145.1 Clostridiales bacterium
AATTCATGGAGGTGGTCAAAAAGAACAGATTCATTCATCCATGGAAGAAGCTGTCAATGGGGAAAACAATGCAAAACAAAAATTGCATTCCCTAAAAGGAGCCCCAACAAAAGATGTCAGGGGGACCGCAGACGATGTATATGAGGGAGAAATAGGGAAAGAAGCATATATCAGATTTGATAGAAAATCTGTTGTTCGGGGAATTATAATGTCCGAAATCTTGCAAAAACCAAAAGTTTTAAGAAGATAAGGTTCGCCTTATCTTTTTTACTTACAAAACAGGTCTATTAAAATTATTTTAAGCATAAAAATTTAATATAATGGGAGGTATGCCAAATGGGGGAAAGTGGTGGAATAAAAAAGGGTCTAGCTGAAATACTGGAACTGCCAAAGGATATTGTGCTGGATTTACCTAAAATTATAATGATTGGCAATCTCCAAATTTATATAGAAAATCACAAGGGCATCCTGGAATATACAAACGATAGAATAAGGGTCAATACAAAAAGTGGGATTTTATGCATTATGGGGAAAAATTTGATGTTAAAAAATATTGTTACAGAAGAGATTATTATTGTGGGGGAAATCAATCAGGTAGGGTTTATCGATTGAGGGGTGGATATATTGTTAGTATTGAAACTATGGAATTATATAAGGGGCTATGTAATCATAAGGGTTGAGGGGTTGACACTGGAGAAATTTATAAATATGTGCACAGTTAGGAACATCTATTTGTGGGATGTGAAAAGGATTGGCAATACTACCCTGGAAGCAAAACTGGGTGTCAGAGGGTTTAAAGATTTAAGAAAAATTGTTAAGAAATTAGGATGTAAAGTATCCATATATCAGAAACATGGTTGTCCTTTTTGGGTACACAGGTTAAAAAAAAGGAAAATGCTTTTAACGGGAGCATTTTTTTGTTTCCTGCTGTTAATTTTTGCATCTACTTTTATATTTTCCATTGAAGTAACAGGTAACGAAGATGTTAAAAAAGCTGAAATAGTAGCTAAATTGAATGCCCTGGGGTTAAAACCGGGTACAAACAGGTATTTTGTTAATCTTCGAAAATTAGAAAATCAACTATTGTTAGATATAAATCGGCTGGCATGGGTCGGGATAGAGCTTAAGGGTGTTAAAGCAAAAATAGAAGTGGTAGAAAAGATGATACCCCCGGATACAATAAATAAAAATACCCCATGTAATATAGTTGCCAAAAAAAGTGGGGTGATAGAAAAGATAATAGCTAGAAATGGGGATGCAGTAGTCGAAAAAGGTGATATAGTTAAAAAAGGGGATATTTTGATCAGTGGGATAGTTCAATTGGAACCGACAGAAGAAAATATACTGGTACATTCTCATGGGGAGGTATATGCTAAAACCTATTATGAAGCGACTAAAAACAGGGATTTAACTGAAATTAAAAAAAAGAAAACAGGGCAAAAAGTTATAAAAAGGATTCTAAACTTGGGAAATATAGAACTTTCTTTTAATAAAAGTGAGATTCCATATGAATTTTATATTATAGAAAAAAGGTCTAAGAAACCTTTACAATGGAGGAAAATAGGTTTACCTGTCGAATTCATAACAGAAGAATATTATGAGGCCAAAAAAATTAGAGTAACGATCAGTGAAGCTGATGCAAAAAACTATGTCCACAAGGAAGCTTTAAATGATATTTTGGAAGAAATACCTTTTGAGGCAGAAATTTTAAATAC
>JAAZJW010000345.1 GCA_012800145.1 Clostridiales bacterium
AAGCGGGAAAAGTGCTTTTTCACACAATCTGCCATATCTTGATGTTTGTCTACCAGTAGAGGCGGTCTTCGACCGCCCACAAAAAGCTGAAGACATACTTTTCAGGTGCAGGGGCAGATCCATGTGTCTGTCTGCTAGAGGCTGGAAATAGAGGTCAGAATACCGGAACTATATAAGGTCAGGCACACCGTCAAACCTATATCCGACTCCCGGGCGGCAGGGGCTATTTCAATCGCCCGATTTAGGGACAAAATCATCTATAATGACAATAATTGCAACAATATGATATAATATAAGGAATATCTGGTTTGTTATAGGCTTTGGGACAGGCTTATGTGCCTTTCCTATTTTGTTTGTTTTTCCTATAATAATCCGATGTCGTTGTAATCGGGGGGAAATATTGTGGTCGAACTGGAAGGCAGATTGATAGAAATAATATTCCAAAACGAATCTAACGGTTTCCTGGTAGGCGTGTTGGATTGTAAGGAAGAAGAGGTAACGGTAGTGGGATGCCTGCCTGCTTTAAAAGAGGGAGAGACAATCTTCGTAAAAGGCAAATGGGTGGAACACCCCATATACGGCAGGCAGATGGATGTGAAGGAATACAGGCACATACAGCCTTCGACAAAAGAGGGTATTTTAAAATATCTATCCTCAGGAGTCATAAAAGGCATAGGTAAAAAGATGGCGGAAAGGATAGTAGACCATTTTGGTGCCGATGCTCTGGAAATTATAGAATATGCTCCCCAGAGATTGACTGAAGTGTCGGGTATCGGTGAAAAAAAGATGCAATCCATAACGGAGGCATTCAGTGAACAAAGGGAACTGAGGGAGATTATACTCTTTCTTTCCCGATATGGCATTACCCCCGCCTACGCAGTCAAGATATATAAAAAATATGAGGAAATGACCATACCTTATATACAGGAAAACCCATATCGTCTGGCGGATGAGATTACGGGTATAGGATTCAAGAGAGCCGACCTTATTGCACAAACAATGGGGATCTCCCCAAATTCCAAGTATCGCATACATTCGGGAATCAGATACACAATTAATACATTTCACGGAGAAGGGCATACATATGTACCCGGTGATATTTTAATTGAAAAGGCAAGGGAACTTCTGGGCGTAGAAGAAGCTGAGGTAATAGAAGGAATACAGGAGATGGCCCTAAGACAAAAGATACAACTTGAAAGGCAGAACGTAGATACAGGCTCCGACTGTCCAAATGCGGGGGCAGTTTCTGAATTCCCGCAATCCGATATACCGATAAACCAATCTCCGAATTCCGACAAGGTAGGGGCAGTTTCCGACCACTTGCAGGAGCCGTTAAAACAACCTGATAACGATGAAAACAAAGGCATAATAGTATATTCTATGCCCTATTTCTATGCGGAAACCAACACCTGTAATAAACTTATAGAACTTGCATACGGCGAGTTGGATACATTGGAAATAGATTTAGAAGAGGAAATAAAAAATATAGAAAAGGAAGACGAAATATGCCTGGCGGACAACCAAAAAGAAGCTATAAGGCAAGCCATAAGCAGCGGGGTTCTAGTGATTACGGGAGGACCGGGGACAGGTAAAACTACGATTATAAATACATTGATTAAGGTATTTGAGAAATTGGATAAAAAGATATTACTTGCCGCACCGACGGGCAGAGCGTCAAAGCGGATGACGGAAGCAACGGGGAAAGAAGCCAAAACAATACACAGGTTATTAGAAATGGGATATAGCGATGACGATGAAGGAATGCTGTTTCAAAGGAATGAGGATAACCCCCTGGAGGCAAATGTAATAATAATAGATGAAATGTCCATGGTAGACATTATATTAATGAATAACCTTTTAAAGGCTATACCCAAGGGTTCAAGGCTGATTTGTGTCGGCGATGTGGACCAGTTACCGTCGGTAGGTGCGGGTAATGTGCTCAGGGACATTATAGACAGTCAGGTGGTAAAAGTAGTGCGTCTGAACGAAATATTCAGACAGGCCGAAGAGAGCATGATTGTTGTAAACGCCCACAAAATCAACCAAGGATACCATCCTGTACTGAATAAAAAGGATAAAGACTTCTATTTTATAACTCGGGGCAGAAAAGAAGAAATATTGCATACCATAATAGGTTTGGTAAAGGAAAGGCTTCCAAGGCATTATAAATTTAATCCTATAAAGGACATCCAAGTGCTTACTCCTATGAAAAAAGGAAATATCGGAACATTAAATTTAAATAAAGAGCTGCAGAACCATTTAAACCCTGCCGACACTTATAAAAAGGAAAAGGAATTAAGGGAGAAATTCTTCCGGGTAGGGGACAAGGTCATGCAGATTAAGAACAATTATATATTAAAATGGCAAAGTTTAGATGAAGATGCGGAAGAACAATACGGAGAAGGAGTATTTAACGGGGATATCGGTTATGTGCATGATATAGACACGGAAAACGAGACCCTTACAGTGCATTTTGACGACAACAGGAGTGTGGTTTATGATTTCGCTCAGTTGGACCAATTGGAACTTGCTTATTCGATTACAATACACAAAAGTCAAGGCAGTGAGTTTCCGGTCATAGTTATGCCCGTAACATGGGCGCCGCCTATGTTGCTCACAAGAAATATTTTGTATACCGCCATAACCAGGGCAACATCCCTTGTCGTTTTGGTGGGCACAGAAAGCTATCTGAAGCGGATGATAGATAATAACAAAATCGTCGAAAGATATTCGGGGCTCGGAACCAGACTGAAAAGATTTTCCGAATTCATGACCTAGGATATAACCAAAAAGCGGGGACTCATTCTTTTCCACTGTAGAGGAGAATTTATTCTCCGGACATAAAAGGGCGATCCCCAATCACCTGCAAAGAATAAGTACAAAAAAAGGGGGAAAAATTATAAAAATAATCAAGGAATACGCAAATGCTTTTCTGGACCTGATATATCCCTCAAAAACAATCTGTTATATATGTGGCGGGACATTGGAAGAAAACGCAAAATACAGCCTGTGTCATAACTGTTATAACAATCTGTCCTTTATCCCCGATCATCATTGCAACAAATGCGGTGCACCACTAAGGATGATAGAAAACGGACCGATTTGCCAACAGTGTAAAAACACCGATTTTTATTTTGACAAGGCAATATCCGCAGTAAAATATCAAAAAGATGTAAAAACGTTGATATACAAATTAAAATATTCCGGCCATACATATCTGGCAACCACCATTGGCCATATTATGGCGGACAAATTAAAACAGGAAAATATAGAGGCTGATATAATCATTCCCGTACCTTTACACAGGAGCAAGGAAAGAAAACGCGGGTTTAACCAGGCCATTCTTATAAGCAAATATATGGTCGGGAAAATAGATATATCCCTGGACATAAATGCACTGACAAGAATTAAAAATACCAGGGCTATGCACAACCTGACCAGGGGGGAAAGATTGGAGAACGTTGAGGGGGCCTTCGAGGTGGCGAACAAAGAGGCGATAGCAAATAAGAACATACTGCTGATAGACGATATATTTACTACAGGTTCTACAGTTAATTCCTGCAGCAAGGAATTGATAAATAACGGTGCAAAATCCGTGACGGTAATGACCTTTGCAAGGGACTGATCAACAATAGTTTTTATGACATTTCCCACTGTAGAGGGGAATTCATTCTCCGGATATAACCAGGAAGCGAAGATTCATTCTCTTCCACTGCAGAGGAGAACCCATTCTCCGGATATAGGAGCCAGCATGCTGACAAACTGATATCCGGCTTCCGGAGGCAAAGGCGATCCCTGATCGCCCATAAAAATCAGATACAAATCATATATCTGTTCACAAAGGGGGAACAAACAATGGATTTAAGAAACTGTGCAAAATGTAACAGAATATTTGCATATGTGGGTAACGATTTATGCTCGAGATGTGCAAAGAACCATGAAGATGATTTCAAAAAGGTCAAGGACTACCTATATGATAACCCGGGAGCAACAATAACCGAGGTATCGAAAGAAACAGGGGTAGAAAAAAAGCAAATTTTACGTTATTTGAGGGAAAGCAGAATAGAAATCAGGGAAGAGGATAACCTGCTGTTGGACTGTGAAAGATGCGGGAAATCTATACGTATAGGACGTTTTTGTGAACAATGTATAGCCGAAATGCAAAAGGAATTTAATTCTGTTTTAAAACCCCAAAAAAGGGGAACAGAAGTCAAAGACCCGGGTAAACATCGCACCAGAATGTATACAGCCGAAATGAGAAGAAAATTTAAATGAATATTGTGGATATGACGGATATGTTTAACAGGCCGGATAGACTAAAGAAACACATCAAATTTACCGATAATATAGTTGAAGGGAAAGGTTCAAAAAGAAATCGGAAAAGTTGAGGTGTTTTTTTATGAAGATATTTAATAATTCAAACATAAATAAGATAATTCAGGTGTATGGTAGGGCAAAGACAAAAAAGGTGGATAGTGTAGAAAACGTGGAGGTACCAAAAGACGAACTACAACTCTCTAGTAAGGCAAAGGAATACCAAATTGCGATGAAGGCCTTTAAGAATTTGCCGGAAATTAGGGAGGACCTGGTTAAGGAGTTAAAAGACAAGATAGAACAGGGCACCTATAATGTGACCGGGGAGGAGATAGCAGACAAAATTATAGAAAGTGCAATTATAGATAAAAAAATCTGATTTTGGGACGTCATCCTGAGACGGACAAAATAATCCGGCTATCGAAGGATCTCGTGTTTTTCAAAAACCTGGCACACAGGCACACTGATTCCCGATCATCAAAACTGGGAAATGTGCAGCGGAGAATTTATTCTCCGCATATAATTCAAGGAGTGATACGGAATGGAAAAATCCGTTCAGCAATTGAAGGATACTCTAATAAAAGAAAATGAAATGTACAAAGGTGTTTTAAAATTAGCCGAGGAAAAAATGGAGGCTATAATTAAAGGCGATATAAAAACCCTGGAGGACATCACAAAAAAGGAACAAAAATCCATTATGTCTATGAACACATTCGAGAAAATCAGGCGGTCTGTCCTTGCAAATATAGCTGTTGAGTTAAAGATACAGGAAGACTTTACAGTTTCCGAATTATTGTTATTTTTAGGCGAAGATGTTGGGAATGATATAGACAAACTCCGATATAAACTGTTGGAAACTATTGATTCACTCAAGGAGGTTAATAAGAATAATGAAAGACTAATCAATCAAAACCTGCAATATATTAATTTTAATTTAGAAATACTCACACAATCCTCGGAAGACGGAAACAAATACAATAGCAAAGCTTCGGAAAATAAAAAGGTAAAACCTATCAACCTTTTTGATGCAAAAGTTTAGGGGGGCGGAAGATGAGATCTACATTTTCGGGTTTGAATATAGCAAGATCGGGATTTTTTGCTGCACAAAGAGCCTTGGATATAACAGGGCATAATATAGCTAATGTTAATACAAGGGGATATACCAGACAAAGACTGGAACAAACTGCAAGCAATCCCCTAAGGATACCCGGCGGAGAAGGCATGCTGGGTACAGGCGTAACCACAACTGCAATACATCAATTGAGAAACGATTTTTTGGATTATAAATACAGAGAAGAATCGAGCACATTCGGCTTCTGGGATGCAAAAGCGGACGGCCTATCCTTTATAGAATCTATTATAAACGAACCTTCGGAAACCGGAATAATTTCGGTAATAGATGAACTCTTCGCGTCATTTGAGGAGCTCAGCAAAAATGCAAATAATTTGACCATAAGGGCGTTAGTCAGGCAACGAGCCGTTACATTTACCAATTCTATCAACCATATATACAGTCAATTAGAAAAAATGGCAACAGATTTGAATTTTGATGTCAGTTCCGCGGTAAAACAGATAAACACACTGGGTGAGGGAATTGCAAAACTTAACGATCAAATTATGAGATCTGAGATAGACGGCAGTAACGCTAATGATTTAAGGGATCAGAGGAATGTATTGATAGACGATTTGTCCAGAATAATAGATATAGAGGTTATGGAAATCCGCAATCCGGACAATCCCAAGGATGCTAAAATGGTCATAAAAATAGCGGGAAAATCCTTAGTTTATCATAGTGATTTTACTGGGCTTGAGGTTGAACCCGAACAGAAAAAATTTGCCGGTATGGAGGATAAACTGATTGATTTCTATGAAGTCAAATGGGCAGATGGCACGGATTTTGATGCCACTAACATAGGTGGGGAATTAGCGGGCTTACTGTCTTTACGAGACGGTGAAGGCCCGGATGCGGACATGGAAGATGAAAATAATGGGGGTAAACCTGAGGGATTTCCCTATGACCAAAAAGGGATACCTTATTATATAAGACAGTTAAATCATTTTGCATATGTGTTTGCAAATGAAATCAATAAAATACATCTTGAGGGATATGGGTTGCATGATAGAAGTCCTGATGAGGAACCCAGAAGGGCGTTTTTTACAGCAAATGGGGTGGCTACACCTGAAGGGGTTACCATAAAATATGATGATGGTGAAATTAAGATAAACGGTAGTGCTGGTGATGGCGATGCGCTTAAAAATATCAATGCATCCAACATAAGAATAGCAGCAGAAATAGAAGACCTGAACAATATAGCTGCATCCAAAGAAAAAGATTTGCTTCCCAAAGACGGCAGTATCATGCTGGATATTATAGCACTCAGACATAAGGTTTCTATGTTCAGTGAAGGAAAACCGGAAGATTTTCTGAAATCCCTAATAGGGACACTCGGGGTGGATGCGGAAGAGGCAAACAGGAATACATTCAACCAGGGTATTTTATTACAGGATATAGAAAACAGGAGACAATCCGTATCGGGAGTCTTCCAAGACGAGGAACTTGCAAATATGGTAAGGTTCCAACATGCTTATAACGCTTCAGCAA
>JAAZJW010000346.1 GCA_012800145.1 Clostridiales bacterium
AGCGAAGGATCTCAAATGGCCTAAAAACGAGATTCTTCGCTACACTCAGAATGACAAAAAGCGGGGAAAGTGCTTTTTCACACAGTCTGACGTCCCTTTTTGTCCCTAATCTAAAGCGAATGGATTTATATTTTAAATCCGAATTAAAAAATAATGACATATTTTCAACATTGAAGGCTTATGAAAACAACAAAATTCTTGTAAGGGGATACAATGATACCGGATCTGAAAATTCTTTTGATGCTATATTTGGATTTTAATGTTGGACATTTTTTATACAGCAGAATATAATTAAGATAAACCGGAAAGGGGGATTTATGTATGAATGAAGCATTATGGCAAGAAACAGTTAATTTTCACGGGCATGTCTGTCCCGGTATAGTGGTTGGGTTCAGGGCGAGCGCTCTGGCGTTAGAAATACTGGACAAGCCGCCAAAAAAATTAGATGAAACCCATATAGCAATTTGCGAGAACGATGTCTGTGGAGTAGATGGTGTTCAGCTCGTTACAGGATGTACATTGGGCAATGATGGATTAATAATAAATAATATAGGCAAGTTTGCCTTTAGCTGGGTAGATAAAAAAACCGGCGAAGGAATACGCATCCTTCTTAAAATTCTGCCTTGGCCTTCCAATGAACCATTGCGCCTCCATCGTAAAGTAAAAGAGGGTACGGCTACAAAGGAAGAAAAGCAGCAATGGATTGATGCCCGGGGTAAACGCGGTGCGGAATTGATGCAGTTGACAGATGATGAATTATTTGACGTCCAAAGGATACAAATGAAGATACCCGGAAAGGCTCGTTTGTTCCCGTTTGCTGTATGTACAAAGTGCGGCGAGGCTTTTATGGAACCTTGGGCAGGAATCGAAGAAGGGCAAATATTATGCGGGGCTTGTAAACCCTAGGACAAACTCCTATTCCAAATCTACCGCCCCAATATTCAAATCATAATACCGTCCTTTTTGTTCCATCAGGTCATCATGGTCCCCTCGTTCCAAAATTTCCCCGTGTTCCAACACCATTATTGCATTGGAGTTGCGGACAGTGGATAATCTGTGGGCGATTATAAAGGTTGTCCTGCCTTCCATCAATTTATTCATGCCTTCCTCAATCAACCTTTCAGTTCTGGTGTCAACAGAGGACGTAGCTTCATCGAGTATAAGTATGGTTGGGTCGGCTATTGCCGCCCTGGCAATAGAAAGCAACTGCCGTTCGCCCTGGGACAGATTCTGCCCGTTTGCAGTAAGCATGGTGTCATAACCCTTGGCTAGATTAGTTATAAAATAGTGGGCGTTGGCAAGTTTTGCAGCCTCTACTATTTCTTCATCCGTAGCATCTAATCTGCCATACCTGATGTTCTCTGCAATGGTGCCTTCGAATAAATTTACATCCTGGAGTACAATTCCCATAGTACTCCTCAAATCATGTTTTTTAATATTTCTAATATCTATTCCATCATAAAGTATGCTGCCTTTGTCTATTTCATAAAATCTGTTTATCAGATTGGTGACTGTGGTTTTACCGGCACCTGTTGAGCCTACAAAGGCTATTTTTTGTCCAGGTTTAGCATAAAGGTTGATATTCTTAAGAACCTCTTGTTTTGGTGAATAGCCAAAGGTTACATTATCGAATGTAATAAAACCCCTCAGGGGCACCTTTTCATATTGACCGTTTCCCTTGGGAACCCTCCAATATGATTCATTGCTTTCAGGGTCTACCATGAGCCTCACATCCCCTCGGTCAATTTCGGGGTTTTCATCTAATATTTTGAAAATTCTTTCCGCTCCGGCTAATGCGGCAAACAAAGTATTAAGCTGGTTGGAAACTTGTATAATAGGCCTTGAAACTGTACGCGTATATTGTAAAAAAGAAGCAATGTTTCCTATACTTAAATGGCCTTTTATTACAAACAATGCCCCTATCATGGACACAAGTGCATAGAGCGTATATGACAGACTTCCCATGACAGGCATGAGCATAACACCGTATGTGGCCGCCAGGGTACTGGCTTCACGGAGTTTTTCATTGTTTTTATTAAATTCTTCAATAGCCCTGGTTTCATAATTAAATACCTTGACCACGGTCTGACCGGACATCATTTCTTCCACATATCCGTTTATATCGGCCAGGGTGTGTTGTTGTATACGGAAATTCCTGGACGATTTCCTCCCGATGAATTTTATTGTAAAAAACATTATCACCAACATAAATGCTATCACCAGAGTGAGTGTCGGACTTAAAAATATCATCATGGCCAGGGAACCTGTAAAAGTTATAATTGTCCTGACAATTTGGGACACATTTTGTTCCAAAGCCTGGTTAAGCATATCTATATCATTGGTAAAGGTGGACATTAGTTCACCGTGGGAATGTCGGTCGAAATATTCGACAGGGAATTGCTCCATGTTGGCAAACATGTCTTCGCGGATCTTATGAACGGTTTTTTGTGCCAACTGTACCATAAGTAAATTTCCCAAATAGTCTCCTAAAACAAGAAAAATTATTATTATGACCATAATAATAAGATATTTTATAAATAGGGCAATATCTTCACCTTGTACCAGTGTATCTATAGCTGGGCTCAACATAGCGTTAACGGATATCATACTGACGGAGCCCAGGATAATAAAAAATATTCCCCAGAAGAAGAAGGCCCTGTTGAATCTGAAATAACGAAAAAGTCTGAGCAATGTTTCCTTTGGGTTGCTCGGACGCAACTGTCTATAGTTTTTGTTGTTTTCCATTATCCAACCAACTCTCTTTCTTGTGACTCGTAAATCTCTTTATAGATTGATGAAACGTCTAACAGGGTTTCGTGGTCTCCGAGGGATTCGATTTCACCTTCGTGCATAACCATAATCCTATCCGCATGTTGGATGGATGAAATCCTTTGGGCGATGATAATTGTGGTTATATCTGTTAATTCTTTCTTAAAGGTCTGTTGTATTCTTGCATTGGTGGCGGTGTCTACGGCAGACGTGGAATCGTCCAGTATTATAATTTTAGGTTCTTTCATTAATGCTCTGGCAATTGTAAGTCTCTGTTTTTGTCCTCCGGAAAAATTACTTCCTCCCTGTTCTACTATATGGTCTAATGTATCATCATATTTAGATACAAATTCCCATGCCTGAGCCTGTTTGAGCACCCTTATAATTTTTTCATCAGATGCCTCCGCGTCCCCCCATAACATATTTTGACGGATTGTTCCCGAAAACAGGGTATTTTTTTGCAATACAAATGCTACCCTGTCACGTAATAATTTAATATCATAATTTCTAACGTCTGTGCCATTAACTGTAACAGATCCCCTGGTCACGTCATAAAGCCTAGGGATTAATTGTACCAGTGTAGACTTGGAAGAACCTGTGGAACCTATAATTCCAAGGATTTCCCCCGATTTTATATCAAAATTAATATTTCTTAGGGTTTCTTCATTACATCCCGGATAAGA
>JAAZJW010000021.1 GCA_012800145.1 Clostridiales bacterium
TTATCCAAGGAAGAGATAAACTATTTTGTAAGGGGATACACCAATAAAACAATCCCGGACTATCAGGCCGCGGCTTTATTAATGGCAATATATTTTCAAAAAATGAATGAAGATGAAACTGTATATTTGACCGAAGCTATGATGAATTCAGGGGACATAATAGATTTAACCGACATAGACGGAATTAAGGTAGATAAACACAGCACGGGTGGTGTAGGTGATAAAACCACCATAGCATTAGCACCTATGGTAGCGGCCTGCGGTGTACCTATAGCCAAAATGTCAGGTAGGGGTCTGGGTCATACTGGGGGAACACTGGACAAATTAGAATCTATCCCGGGGTTTAGCACTGAAATGACCGGGGAAAAATTTATAAATAATGTTAAAAAATTTAACATTGCAATTGTGGGACAAACTGCTAATTTAGCACCTGCCGACAAGGCAATATATGCCCTTAGGGATGTAACCGCTACTGTAGACAATGCTTCCCTGATAGCAAGTAGCATAATGTGTAAAAAATTTGCATCCGGGGCGGATTCCATTGTGCTCGATGTGAAAACGGGCAGTGGTGCGTTTATGGAAAATATAGAAGATGCATTTGAATTGGCGCGGGAAATGGTCAAGATAGGAAATGGTATGGGCCGTAATACCGTTGCATTGATAACAAATATGGACGAGCCTTTGGGGTACGCTATCGGCAATAATCTAGAAGTAAAGGAAGCAATAAAAACCCTGAAAGGTGAAGGGCCTGAAGATTTCGAAGAGTTATGCATTATTTTGGGATCCTATATGCTTTTGTTAGCTAAAAATGTGAATACAGTAGGGGAAGGAAGACAAAAAATACAAAATTCCATTTTTACAGGCAAGGCACTGGAAACATTTAAAGTTCTCGTCAGGGAACAAGGTGGGGATGTGGATTATATAGAAAATATGGACCTATTTCCACAGGCCGGGGGTATATATGAATTAAAATCTGACAAAACCGGTTATATAAACAAAATAGAGGCAAAGAAAGTTGGGTTGGCTTCGTTGGCATTAGGTGCGGGTAGAGAAACCAAAAACGATATTATAGACCATTCTGTGGGGATTGTACTGAACAAGAAGGTTGGGGACCATGTCCAAACAGATGATACATTGGCATATATTCACTATAACAACTATAAAAAGCGGGGGGATGCTATTAGGAAATTAGGGTCCGCATATTTAATCGATAAAACAGCTAAACCAAAACAAGCGCTGATACTTGGTATAGTAGACCAAAAAGGAGTAAAAAGGTTGTAAAATACCTCTTTATTCCTTTTTAGATTTAGTTTCCTTCCTTCGTATAACAAAATGCCCGGCTGGAAAACATAATATTAAATACACAATAGGGAGGATATTTAATGAAAAAAAACCTGAGTATATTTGTATATATACTAATAATTATTTCTCTGTTTTCATCAACCTTAGGTGCTTATGCAGAGACACAGCCTTTTGATATAGATGCTAAGTCTGCATTACTGATGGATGCCGGGACGGGAAGAATTTTATATGAAAAAAATGCAAATGAACGGTTGGCACCGGCCAGTATAACAAAAATTATGACAATGCTTTTGGTAATGGAAGCCATTGAAGATGGCAAAATCACTCTCAATGATAAGGTAGTTGTCAGTGAAAAGGCATCAAGGATGGGGGGAACACAGCTCTACTTAGAACCCGGAGAAGTGAGGACAGTAGAAGAATTGATGAAGGGTGTGGCTATACGGTCAGCTAATGATGCTACCGTGGCGCTGGGTGAACATATAGCGGGTACGGATGAACTGTTTGTACAACAAATGAATGATCGTGCTAAGGAATTAGGCATGAAAAACACAAAATTTAAAAACACGAACGGTTTAGATGCGGAGGGACATCTCACAACTGCCCATGATGTAGCTCTGATGTCCAGGGAATTGTTAAAACATAAGGAAATTCATAGATGGCTTACAACATGGATGGATACTGTGGTAGTTGGGAGAAAGAAATCTGAACAATCCCTGGTTAACACAAATAGGCTTATTAAAACCTACAAAGGGGCCAACGGTATAAAAACCGGGTATACGAGTACTTCAAAACATTGTCTTGCAGCATCTGCAACCAGGGGAAACAGCACATTTATATCGGTAATAATGGCTGCACCTTCTTCCTCGGTTCGTTTTAATGGGGCGGCGAAATTGTTAGACTATGGTTTTGCTAATTATAGCACAGTAAAAATCGCCCGGAAACATGATGTTATAGGAAATGTTAAATTGAACAAAGGTAAGAAAATCCAATTAGAGGCGGTTGCAAAAGATGATCTGAATGTATTGGTTAAAAAAGGCCAAGAAGAAAGTGTTAAGCAGGAAGTGATACTTCCACTGTCCATTAACGCACCTATATCAAAGGGGGGTAAAATGGGTGAAATTGTAGCTACCTTGGATGGAAAGGAAGTTGGGAAGGTAGATATTATATCAAGGGAAGATGTACCGAAGGCTTCAATGATGGATATACTGGGAAGAATGTTCAGCAGGATGATGGGGAAATAAGGGGATGAACCCGATTCTTGGCTCCTAATCCCCGGTGTCAGTTGGATTGTGGGACGAATTTTGATCTTTACGTGTAAATTCCAGGATATTGGAAAAAATATCAATATAATATAAACAGGCGTAAGGGTGAAAATTTGAAATGTTGGTTTTTATAATTGCAACATTAGGGGTCTTATTGTTTGGAGTATTATGTTCAGACCTAAAAATCAGGTTCAGTATTGTTAAGAGTAATAAAGACAATAGTATGGTAGTCAGCCTGACCGGTTTGTATGGTATATTCAAACATACTAAACGAATTTCCGCCATGGACCTGATCAGGAGAAATAGGACTATTCCTATATTGGGTATTGATAATGGGGCAATAGATAAAAAGAATAAATCTGTTGATCATGGGGGCTTTTTTCGAGATATATTTGATAGGGGAAAAATAGTAGATAGTTACAAAAAAACCAATGTCAAATATGAACATTATGTAAGAGAAAAATTGGTTTTTAACAGTATATGTTGGTACACCAAAATTGGCACGAATGATGCAGCAGAGACAGCTATTTTAGCAGGAGCAATATGGGCTATAAAAACCTCTATTATTTCTTTTATAACCAGGGGTTATGATTTCCCTGATGTATCAATAAATGTAGTTCCTGACTATAACGTTAACACATTTGAAACTTCTATTAACGGTATATTTAGCATTAAATTGGGCTATATTATTAATGCGAACATAAAGGCAATATTAGCGCGAATAAAGGATGGTGTGAAAAATGAGTGAGCATCCAATAGAATCATTAATGAAAACTACAATGGAAACTATTAAGGAAATGGTAGATGTTAACACCATTGTCGGTGACGCGGTTGAAACAATAGACGGCACAACAATAATTCCGATTTCCAGGGTGTCGTTTGGGTTTGCATCAGGCGGTGGGGATTTTGAAAATACAAAAAAGGACAAGGAAGGGGAGCGGAACGGGGAAACGAGCAAGGACCAATTACCATTTGCCGGTGGTGCAGGTGCGGGAATATCCATACATCCGGTGGCATTTATGGTAGTGGGCGGTGGACAAATGAAATTAATGTCAGTAGATCAAAATGCCAATTTGATTGATACAATCATAAATTCAACGCCCAAGGTTATTGACAGTTTGCAATCAGCCTTCAGTAAAAACAACAAAAGCAGCGAAGAGAATAAAACCATTAGTTTTGAATAAGGGGCACTTTTCGGCCCCATTTTTATTGCTTAATCCATGCCAGGGGCTAGAAATTGGAGACAGGAATGCCGGAAATCCATAATAAATATAAAACTATGTATCAAAATTAATTTGAAAAAATTAACACAAAAAGATATAATAAAATGGAGGTTTTACAAGGGGGTAAAAATTATGGACATAAGGCAGGCTATCGAGGATATATGGCAAAACAGGAAATATACTACAGATGATCCTAAAACAACTTTGAGCCATCTGAATGAAGAGGTAGCGGAATCATTAAAGGCCCTTATGAAGGGGGACATAGATAAGGCAAAACGTGAGCTACAAGACGCTATGTCCTGCTTGTTTATTGCCATGAGAGTTATGGAATTAGACCCTGTTGAGGCCGTTAACAATCAAATAAAGCAGATGCAGAAAAGGAATGAAAAAATAATGATCTTTGAAGACGATAAGGTTGAAATATATGTTAATGGCAATTTAAAGGGCGGATGGTCGATATGGGACAAAGAAGATATAAGGGAAGCGGAGAAGATTGCCAAGGAGTTCGGTTGCGAAATAAAATATAAATAATTCGGTTATATCACAAAAAAAGGATAGGTAAAACATGCTTATCTTTTTTTAATTGTGGAATTAATAATGTTTTGATGTAAATACTAATAATGTTTGCGGTAAATAAAAAAATCATTTTTTGGGGTGAAGTTTGTGCACAAAAGAAAAATATATGTAATATTAATCTGTGTTATCAGTATGATGACAACTATATCCTACGGAAATGAGCATAGTACAGAGCTGGAGGTGGGAGGACGGTCTGCTATTGTTATGGATGCGAATGTAGGGAGGGTTATGTACGAAAGGAACATACATACAAAACTTCCTATGGCTAGCACCACAAAAATTATGACAGCATTATTGGCAATTGAAAATATTCCATTGGATAAAAAGGTAAAAATACATCCTGAGGCCCTAGGTATAGAAGGGTCTTCCATATATTTAATGGCTAACGAAAGAATCAAGGCAGAGGATTTGATATATGGTCTGATGTTAAGGTCGGGGAACGATTCCGCTGCGGCAATAGCATATGAAGTATCGGGTTCTATCGAGGATTTTGCAAAATTAATGAATGAAAGGGCAAGGAAGATAGGGGCGAAAAACACGAATTTTACAAATCCCCATGGTTTACATGAAGAAGATCATTATACAACAGCGTATGATTTGGCGTTAATCACAAGGGAAGCCCTCAAAAACCCAACATTTAAAAAGGTAGCAAAAACAAAATTTTGGGTGGCCGAAAGAGAGGGTCATAAATATTTTTCGAACAAAAATGCAATCTTGGATATATGTGAAGGTGGCGACGGGGTAAAAATCGGTTATACAATGAGAGCGGGCAGGTGCTTGGTAGCATCCGCGACCCGGGGTAATATGCAGTTAATCACCGTAACGTTGAATAATTACAACTGGTTTGATGCTGCCACAAAGTTATTAGATGAAGGTTTCAACCTGTATAAACCCCATGCCCTGTTTGATAAGGGGCAAACAATCACCAGAACCAGAGTCCTGGATGGGAAAAATAAGGAGGTTTCTTTGAATGCACATAAAGATTGTGTTATTCCGTTAACTAAGGGAGAAAAAGAAAAACTTCTTACAGTTATTGATATACCCGGGGTTTTGCATGCTCCTGTGGGAAAAGGACAGAACATAGGTAAGATGACCACATATTTAGACGGGAGGATACTCAATACAACATATCTGGTTACCAATGAATCCATAGAAAAACGAGATTATAATGATAAAA
>JAAZJW010000347.1 GCA_012800145.1 Clostridiales bacterium
ATCACTCAGGCCTATTTTTTCAGTTGATATTAAAACAAATATAACAGATAGCAAAACCAAAATTGTTAAACCGATATATTTAAATTTAATTTTAGTAATCATCCGAATCTCCCGCTTTACTATTTTTTAATTTCGCTAACATTATATTATTAATCAGTTAACTATTCAATAATGGAAACCGGAAGGTGTGATTATCTTGTATATGGCAAAGAAGACGGCAAACTGTGTGAAAAATCACTTTTCCCGCTTTTTGTCATTGCTATGAAATCCACACATTTTTGTCATCCTATGAAAAACCCTATTTAAAAACCTGAGTGTTGGGTCAGGATGATATTTTCACACAGTCTGGCACTTGGGTTCCCCTCGCGATCTGACGTTTCGCTCGTCATCCCTTATTAAAGTAATTTCGGTTATTTGACGAAAATATATATACAGCTGTATGTAAGACAACATAAATTATTTGAAAGTAAATAATTTTGTTGACACCGGATGAATGCAAAATAAAAGGGGTGTGTTACATGCGTATCAAGGATACCGGCATATATAATTATGAAATCAAACAGCAATTTGATAGCGAAAAAATAAAAGAACTGCTAAAAGAAAATCAAGATGAATTGGAAAGAATAAAAAAACAATTTGAAAATTCTGCTGAAGATACGAAAAGTTCACAAGAAGCAATGAAAATTTTAATCACATGCCTAGAAATTTCAAGACGGATTATAGCAGGCGACATAGTGCCAATAAAGGATCATAAGTTTTTAAGGGAACATGACCCGGCTCTTTATGCTAAATCTATTCTAATGCGTATTCCCAAGAAAAAACCGTATAAATACAAACAGCTTTCTAAGGATGATAAGGAACAAAATAGATTGCAAGATAAATCTGTAACCAACAGTGGGGAGATTAACGAGTCGGTCACAGCCACCCATGATCCGGCACAACCGGATGCTTCCGGTTCTTCGATAGATGTGAAAGCATGAAAAAAAGTTTCAATATTTGGTACTATCCCTGCCAATTTTACTTAATGAGTATTCTATAAAACTCATACTTCTAACACAAAGAAATTTTTTAAAATTTGCAGTATACGTTTACTTCTTTATTTATTGTGGTATTATATAGATAAGGAGATTGGCGATATTAACAACATTCCAAACATTATCATTAAAGATACTGCTTGATATGTATTTATCGCACCACCTTCCTTCATCTGAGGTGAGGTGGAAACCACACCCTGCCTCTAACAGGGTGTGGTTTCTTTTGGTTGTATTTCCTATCTGTATAGAAGATAAGCGTCATTATGCACATCGGTGCCCGTCCCCAATGTGCACCGAAATAAAGTTTAATTCACTCTTATCAGTATCAATTCTATGTTTTCTAAAGCCAATGTATAAGCCACGTAATAAATCCTTGATGCTATCTTACTATCGCAGGTACCATGTAAAATCAACTGATCATAAAGATCGTTTATTTCTTCTATATCGTTATTATGTTTAGACTGTATTTTTCTTAATAACTCCTTTTCTACCTTGTCTACCCCATCTTTAAATATTATTTTATATTTCACTCAAATCCCCCTTTCGGTTTTAAAAATTCCCCAATTTCAAATTCGAAAGTTTCCGCTATCTTAAACTGTTCCCCCATACTTCTCTTTTCCTTAATATGTCTAATCTATTTGTATTATTCCATATACTATAGGTTTATTA
>JAAZJW010000348.1 GCA_012800145.1 Clostridiales bacterium
ATTTCATAATCGGGAATAACATCAGAAAGATTTTCAGCATCCTCGGGATTAAACCAAACAGTTGTTATACCTGCATTTTTACCGCCTTTTATATCAGATGTAAGACTGTCTCCAACTATCATTGTCTCATTATTCTTAAACTCTGGTATTTTCCTGAAGCAATGATCAAAAAATTCTACACTAGGTTTATTAAACCCAACCATTTGTGAGATAAAAATATCCTTGAAATATCCAGCCATACATGCGCTTTCTATGCGAGGTTTTTGTACAGCCGTAAGGCCGTTAGAAACAAGATATAAACGATAACTGTCTGATAATATTTTTAAAAGTTCCTCCGCTCCGCTAATAAAGTAATGGCCGATACCGAGTAAATTTTCATAATATTTGGTGGCAGAGCTGGCACAACGATCAACACCGATTTCCTCAAAAAGTAACTTGTAGCGATTGACCCTGACTTCCTCCCTTGTCAGTTTACCCAGCTCCAGCAGTTTCCACTGTGACGAATTAATCTCACTGTACCTGTCGAGTATTTCTTCCTTGGGTTCAATACTCAGATGCAACAATGTTTTGGTTAGGGCAATTCTTTCCGCAAGGTGAAAATCGAGCAATGTATTATCCAAATCAAACAAAATGTTTTTTATCATAGAGACCTCCAATGTTTGTACATAAGATGAATGGTATATAACCTATTCCTCGTACTGTATTATACCTATTTAATTCTATTATATGATTCTGTTAACGTCAATACCAACATGGTATGTAGGTGTTTCAATATGTACCCGCGCCATGCATTCTATACACTTGTCATGCAAAATGGTGTGGGATAATATGAATCTTGTAATGAAACAGGTGCAGTATTTTGATATAATGTTACCAATAGAATTGAAAAGGACGAAAGGATGTTATTATGGAAAGGGAAGGTATCCCTATAAAAGAAGGTAAAAAAGGGCACACTCAGTAGTATCCATTGGGAGGTGAGAGAATTGACCTATGATGGTAAAAAGAAATTTATAATTGACATTCTATATATCATAACTATTATGGGCGTTTTATATTTTATTTTTAAATATCTGTTATCTTGGTTTATGTCTTTTATCATAGGACTCATTATTGCCTATTTACTTAAACCCATTGGGGATACAATAGGCAAATTTACTAAATTTAAAAACAGAAATATATCCATTTTTGTGATTTCACTTTTTTATGTATCTATAATAATCGTTGTTGGACTTGTTGTCGCAAATATTTGGCGTTTGATATATGAATTTATAGGTATTTTACCTAACTTATATAGCCAGAGTATAGAACCTACGATTTTATCCTTAAACGATTGGGTCTTGTCATTCATAGGTACTTCCTCCCCGGAGGTAGCAAACCTGATATCGAATGTCTTTGATAACGTATTGGATATATTGGCCTCGGCGGTGAGCGGTATATCAAAGACCGTCCTGTTCGGTGTAACAAGGGTTGCACAAAAGATACCTACCTATTTTATAACACTCTTATTTTCTATCATATGTTCGGTTCTGATCGCCATCGATTATAACGGGGTTGTCGCTTTTCTCATAAGGCAAATTCCCGAAAAACCGTACAAGCTGTTGATTGATATAAAGAAAATTTTGGTGGGTACTGTTTTTAAAATGGCAAAAGCCTATTTTATACTGTCGTTTATTGCTTTTATAGAAATGTCCATCGGTTTTGCAATACTCGGTATCAATCATGTTATACCTATAGCTACATTTATTGCACTTCTGGATTTTTTGCCCTTTATAGGTGTGGGCGGGGTATTGATACCCTGGGGGATCTATGACATTGTGTTGGGACAGAAGTTTGTAGGAATAGGATTATTAATAATATATGTCATAATATATATTGTGAGGAGCGTTCTGGAGCCGAGGGTTCTGGGAAAACAAATAGGACTGAGTTCCCTGGTCACGATTGTTGCTATGTTTGTAGGATTTAAAATATTCGGATTTGCGGGATTTATAATTGCACCTATGGTAGCTATTGTAATAAAGCAGTTAAACGATAGTAAAAAGATAAGTATTTATCGCTGATTAATATAATATTTATTCAGGTTATTATATTGTTTTTGGATATCATGACTGAACAGCCAAGGAGCAAATAATTTTAGCAGTATTCTGTTTTGATACTCATACCGCCAAGATAACAAATCATTCAATAATAACAGTAAAGGAGACTGAAATGGAAGATGATGTATATAAAACTTTAGAAATGTTAAACATTACCTACGACAGGTTCACTCATCCTGCTATGAATACAATCGAAGAATTAAATAAATACAATGTGGGAAATGATGATATTGTGCATTGCAAAAATTTATTTTTGAGAAATTCCAAAGGGGACAAGCATTACCTGGTGCTGATAGAACCGGACAAAAGGGCTGATACCAGAGGTTTAGCCAGACAGATTAAAAGCACAAGACTGAGCTTTGCTTCGCCTGAAAGGCTGGAAAAATACCTGGGCCTGGATCCGGGTTCAGTTTCGCCTTTCGGATTGATTAACGATAAAAACAAGGATGTAGAAGTACTGATAGACAGGGATTTAGATACAAGACAAAAAATTACTTTTCATCCCAATGTAAATACCGCAAGTGTAACGATAAGTTATGAAGACTTTCAGAAATATATCAGGTGGTGTGGCAATAAGATTATGTATGTGGATGTGGGATAATGAAAAATTCTGAAATAAAAATTAAAATGCCCATTAATGTAAAAAAAATACTGTCCATATTATATTTCGAGGGTTGTGCCGGATATATTGTCG
>JAAZJW010000349.1 GCA_012800145.1 Clostridiales bacterium
AGCCTATTCTATGCATCCCAGATGACAAAAATGTGGAATTTTCAAGCCTATTCTATGCATCCCAGATGACAAAAATGTGGAATTTTCAAGCCTATTCTATGCATCCCAGATGACAAAAATGTGGATTTTCAAGCCTATTCTGTACGTTTCAGATGACAAAAATGAGGGATTTTCAAACCTATTCTGTACGTCTCAGATGACAAAAATGTGGGAATTTCAAACCTATTCTGCACGTCTCAGATGACAAAAATGTGGAATTTTCATAGCAATGACAAAAATGTGGGGCATTAATAGCGACTAAAAATCCGTAAACATTTCTCCCTTTAGCTTGTTTATCATTTCTTCGCCCGCCAGATAATTGACCACTTCAAAGGCAAATTCCAGCGCTGCGCCGGGTCCTTTGCCTGTTATGATGTTGCCATCCACAACCACTCTTTCGTCCGTGTAGTTACAAGAAGGCATTTCTTCGTCAAACCCGGGATAACTGGTTGCCTTTTTGCCTTTTAATACCCCGGCCTTCTCTAGTACAATGGGCGCTGCACAGATTGCGGATACCAGCTTGCCTTTTTTGTTGAGAGACTTGACCATATTGATAATCCTTTCATCGTCCCTCAGATTAGCAGAGCCGGGCATTCCCCCGGGCAACAGGATACCGTCAAATTCATCAACGTTGATTTCGTCTATTGTTTTATCAGCCAGAATGACGACATCATGGGCTCCCTTTACTTTTACATCGCCCAAGGAAACGGTTGTTACTTCAATATCGGCTCTCCTGAGTACATCTATGCCGGTTATGGTTTCTATTTCCTCCAATCCCTGAGCTAACGGAACTATAATTTTTTTCATTGTTGTTTCGGCAAGGTCAGACTGTGTGAAAAAGCACCTTTCCCCATTTATTGTCATCCTGAGACGTGCAGAATAAGTTTGACCCGCGAAGGATCCCTGAAGGATGAGATCCTTCGTGAGCACCGTTTATACTGTCCGTCTCAGGACGACTTCATCGGATTCTTCGTAGGCATTGTTAATACTGCCTGTCTCAGAATGACACAAGGCTAGAAAACCATGGGGACAGAGCCTATGGTCAGTCTTTTTTGACCAAAGGTCCTGTCCCCATATTTTTTTGTCCCCGTGGTTTTTGTAGTTTTCATTATTCCATCGCAATAAGCTCCAGTCTTTCCACACCCTCAACAGTCTCTATTTCACAGATTATGTCTTCCATTTTCTTTTCGATATGGGTAATATCAAATACCATACTTACACTGGCAATATTGTTGACAGGCGGTTCCTGATTAATGGTAAGAATATTACAATTATTGCGGGATATTATTTGCAGTACATTGGATAATACCCCGGTCTTGTGACTCAATAAAAAAGACAGTGCAACCTTTTTGCCGACAGGTCCATCCGTAAGTGGATGTATGTAGTCCTTATATTTATAAAATGCACTCCTGCTGATTCCGACTTTTCTTACGGCTTCCGTTACACTTTTAACTTTTCCCATTTTTAATAATTCTTTGGCCTCAACAACCTTTTCAAATATATCCGGCAGTATTTCTTTGTCTATTATTAAAAAGCTACTCCCTTTCATTTATCAATTTACCCCCTTCTAACAATGGCCCCGTTAATTTCCGTACAAAGCTTCTTAAATGTCCAACGGTTTTTTAGGTCCTGCAATATATTTATAACAGCAGATTCTGTGGTATTGTCATTTTTATTTGCAATAGCTATTATTGTAGGGCCGGCACCGCTCAAAAAAGCCCCCTTCACCTGCAAATCATTGAGTCTTTCCATTATGGTGTCATATTCATGGATCAATGCTCCCCTATATTTTTGATGCAATTTGTCCCTTATGGAAACATTTAATAAATCTGAATTGCCGTTAAAGAAAGAGGCTATCATTAATGCAACACGACCTACATTAAATGTAGCATCATTAAAGGGAATCTGCTCAGGAAGGACGGACCGTGCTTCAGAGGTTGAAAGTGTAAAATCAGGGATTAGTGCATAGAAATCCATAGAATCATTTAAAGGTATTTTACTGAAATATACTTCATCATTATCGTATACTGATACAATCATTCCGCCATACAAGGCAGGTGTAACGTTATCGGGATGTCCTTCCATTTGTGTAGCAATTTTTAATATTTGTGGCTTTGTCAGTTGGGCGTTGGCTATCTCATTGGCACCTATTATACCTGCCAATATACAGGCAGCACTGCTGCCCAAACCCCTCGATATCGGTATATTACTATCTATGGTGATTTTCATACCCCTGCATTTATATCCTATTTTTTTAAATCCCTCCAGCATGGACTGATATATTAAGTTATCTTGATTTTGGAACTCGGCTTGACAACCTTTAATTGTCAGGCCTTCTTCTATTTCCTCAAACGTAACGTTGGTATACAAATTTAATGCCATTCCTAAACAATCAAAACCGGGTCCTATATTTGCAGTGGTTGCAGGAACTGTAACTTTTATCATAATGTATCACCTAGATTTCTAAAATATTTTTAATTGTATCCCTAACGTCATCTCTTTCACATAATATATTATGAAAAATCGGTTTGGTTTCAAGATTATATATAGGGGTAGGTATCGGTATTTTAGTTTCCCTGGAAAGCAGTTTGATCAATTCAAAATCTGTGGCATTTTTTGTGTCCATTTTTAGCGCATCACATACACTTCGAGTGAATTTAAAGGGGCTTGCGGTAGAAGCCACTATTGTTTTGGTATTATCTTTTGTTATATTAAGATAATTTTTATATACAGAATATGCAACGGCTGTATGTGTATCTATCAAATAATCGTTTTTATTGTACACATCTTCGATAGCTGCAAGTGTATCGGATTCGTCAGCGTACCCCCCATAGAAGATGTCCATGTTATTTTTAAATTTATCGGGTATTTCATAATATCCTTTTTCGTTCAGGTCTTCCATCGTGCTTTTGACAAACTCTGCATCTTCACCGCTTATATCGTACAGAAGTCTTTCAAGATTGCTAGAAATGATGATGTCCATAGACGGCGATATGGTCGGCCTCAAGGTTCTCCGCCCGTCGTACACACCGGTTTTAAAAAAATCGTAAAGCACATTATTTTCGTTCGAGGCGCAGATTAACCTGTTTACCGGTAGTCCCATCTTTGTACAATAGTAAGCCGCCAATATGTTTCCAAAGTTACCGGTGGGTACAACAATATTTACTTTCTCTTTTGCAGTTAATTCACCGGCCTTCAGCATCTGTAGATAGGCGTAAAAATAATATACTGTTTGGGGTATCAATCTTCCGATATTTATCGAATTTGCGGAAGATAGAATATATCCTCTATTTTTAGCGATATTGTTAAATTCTTCATCACCAAATATCTGTTTAACAGCATTTTGAGCATCATCGAAGCATCCTTTTATAGCGATTACGAATGTATTGTTTCCTTCTTGGGTCACCATTTGTCTTTTTTGAATTTCACTTACCCCCTCTGAGGGGAATAATACAATTATTTTGGTATTTTCTACATCCTTGAATGCCTCGAGAGCTGCCTTTCCGGTATCACCGGAGGTGGCAGTAAGGATTACTATTTCGGCGGGGTTATTGCTTTTTTTACTGGCACCCATCAACAGATAGGGCAATAGCGTAAGCGCCATGTCTTTAAATGCCAGAGTAGGACCATGGAACAGTTCCAAAAAATAAACACCGGCTCTGTTCACTACAGGTGCTATTTGGGGTGTACTGAATTTAGTATCGTATGCGCTTTCTATATAATTCGAAATTTCTTCCTCAGAAAATTCAGGGAAAAATGTCCTGATAATTTTGAGAGCCAGACTTTTATAATCCAAATTTGCCAGTCGGCTCAAATCACCGATATTGTGAAAATATGTGGGCACATATAATCCCCCGTCACAGGCGATACCCCTAACGAGGGCTTTTATGGAAGGAACGTTAATATCCCCACCTCTTGTACTATTGAACATCACGTTTTTCATGCTGTTTCCCCCCAAAAAGTTAGATTTTGAAAAGTTTTTAAAAAAGGTATAATTGTTATGTCGATTCTGGTATATTATATGATATAATGTTTTTCATAGAAAAACAAGTGTTTTTTATCAGACAACAAAAGGAGAGGATGGTTTACGATGGTTAAAATTGGATTACTCGGCCTGGGGACTGTAGGATCAGGAGTACGCGAAATACTTTCAGAAAAGAAATCAGCCATTGAGGAACAGACCGGAAAGACGGTTGAAATTTCTAAAATATTAGTTAACAATCTAGAAAAAAATAGGAATCCTATAGTCGACAGTAATATATTAACAGATAATCCATCAGATATATTAGATGACCCTGATATCGATATAGTTGTTGAGTTAATAGGCGGAATCGAGCCTGCTCATACATATATAACGAGGGCGCTGGAAAACGGGAAACATGTAGTAACAGCCAATAAAGCTGTTTTGTCACACGATTTCCCCGGTTTAACCAATTTAGCAAAAAAGAATAACAGAGGGATTTTGTTTGAGGCCAGCGTGGCCGGTGGGATTCCAATAATTAAACCCCTGAAGGAATTGATAAAATTTAATAAAATAAAAGAAATAAAAGGGATATTGAATGGAACAACTAACTTTATTTTATCTA
>JAAZJW010000350.1 GCA_012800145.1 Clostridiales bacterium
GGATGACATTTTTCACACAGTCTGGCAGGCCCGTGTGTCCGCCTTTTAATCGTGCAAATCGGATCAATTCTTAATAACCTCTATCCATCTACAGCTGCTGTCATTTAAACCTAAAATTTTCCCACCGTTATTAATTACATATATAACCTTTTGTATAATTTCATCATTAATTCTCTCGCCCGGCATAATTAGCGGAATACCTGGCGGATACGGTATTATATATTCTCTACTAACATAACCCTGACTTTTTTCAAATGGTATTTTCTGTCTGTCCCTATATAAGGCCTCCCTCGGGGTAAAAACCTGCTCTATATTTTCAAATGCAGGGCCATTTTTAAACGCAGGACCCCGTAATTGTTTGATCTTTCTTCCTTTCATATCCCCAGATATTCTGTCAAGTGCACCCAATAGTTTATCAAAATCCTGTGCGGTGTTGGCAATTGATGTTACCCCCAGCACCCCATATCTGTTAGATAATTCCATCTGTATATTAAAATCTTTCCTTAATTTTTGTTCTAACTCATACCCGATAATATTTTCAAACCCGATATATATGCGGGTAATGTCCATGGAGGCGATTTTTTTATTCCCCACCGAATCTGTCTCCATTACATCTATTCCACCTATTGCCTTGGCTTTCTGCCTGAAATTTCTAATGTTTTCAAGCAAAGCTTTCATTAATTGCCTCCCTTCTGTTTCATAAACCATAACCGCAAAATCGAGGGAAGACAATAATAAATAGGACGGACTGCTGCTCTGGTGCATTCTGAGCATGAATTTTAATTTATCCCTGTCTATTCTATCTCCTTGTATGTGTAGCATGGAACTCTGTGTAAAGGAAGGCAATGTTTTATGGGCGCTCTGTACCACCGCGTCAGCGCCGCAACTCAGTGCGGTTGGGGGTAAATCTCCACTTAATCCCAAATGTGCACCGTGTGCCTCGTCTACTAATAGTATTTTATCATACTTATGCACTATTTTCTCTATCTTTTTTAGGTTGCACGCAACACCATAATAAGTAGGATAGGTAAGCACCACAGCCTCGATGTCACTGTGTCTTTTTAATTGTGTTTCGATCTCATCTGGTGATACCCCCATGGCTATTCCCCGTTTTTCATCCACATCCGGGTACATATATATGGGCACCAACTCCCCCAATATACTGGCATTTATTACCGATTGATGGCAGTTTCTGTCTACAAGTATTTTGTCCCCCGGCGATGTGGATGCCATTATCATACTGTATATACCTGACGTGCTGCCGTTCACCAGAAAAAATGTCTCTTCACTTTCGAAAACCTCACTTGCTCCTCGTTGGCTTTCCATTATTATTTCTTTTGCATCATGCAGGTTGTCCGTACCCGGAATTTCTGTAGTATCCAGTTTGTATAAAACATCTTTAAACTTTTCATATAAAATTTTGTCATATATCCTTCCATTCTTGTGCCCCGGCACATGGAAGGATACTATATCCTGTCTGTTCAATTTCAACAGCTTGTCTATAATCGGAGCATTGTACATTTTTATCACCCGGTAAAATAATTTTCCACATGTCTATTATACAATAAAAAATTTTTTGTTTTAAATGTATAAAATATTTATTTTATAGCAATACTATTATTGCGGCCTATTTTTTGCTCAACAAACACCGGTAGAACATATATAAACCCTTCTGACCGGGCATTAATAAAAAAGTTCATAAAAATAGGATGGTGCTAGCCAATGAGAGAAAATAAGGCTACTAGCCTAAAAGATTTTTTATTAGTTTATAACAATAAAAAGACTGATATGCAAATCTCACAAATGCTTTCTGTCCCTATAGAACAAATAAGACGCGAAAAAGAAAAGATATTTGCAGACGAAATGGATAAAACCTTGGAAAGTATTGGCCGCAGATAAACTAGCACTCTTATTATCTCAATTTTAAACATTAACAATGGGATTTCTCCTCAAGAAATCCCATTGTTAATTACATCCCGGTATACTTTTATTATATTTTCTATTGAAACCCTTCCAAATATCCCTGATTCCCCTTCTAAATTTTTCATATTCAGGTTCATGGATTGGGGCTTTTGCCATATCTAATTCACATTTCCTGCATATGTATTCGTTTAATAAAATAATCCCTTTGCTATCTGTATTATTACAAATGCAACATTTCAATTTTCCATCCATAACATTCACCAACCCTAAAATAAGTTATTTTACCTTTTATTTTGCCCCTCATTCACTATATTATTCGGAATCCATGTACATTGTGTTCAAAACAAAAAAAATAACCTGATCCCCATCCGGGGAATCGGGCTATTTTACAACTCTTAAATTTACAGGCATTGTTCTTTCCGTTTCCATGTATGATCGGGTCACAATCCTTTTTTGTCTTGTTTTTTGTCCTGCTCCGGATACCTCCAATAAGTTTTGGTATAAAGCCACAAACAGAATAAATATCGGCGTAAGGACTAAACCTAAAAAAGTAATATCAATCCACATTTGAATCATCCATATTTCCCCCCATAACGGCACTTTATATAACGATTCTACATTATAATTCTACATTGCCATGAAGAATCCTGCTATATTTCCCGGGAAATAGATATTATTTGTTGAATTTTAAAATTTGCTGTAAAAAGCGCAGACAGATATTGTTAGGTTTGATTGCCTATTATAGGAATTGGGTGTTGCACAATTGTCTGATTATATTCAGTTGGTCGGTTGGTCAGGGGTCAGTTGGCCAGTACAAAGGTAGGGGTAGACCCGTGTGTCTACCCTTGGATAATAAGTGGGCAAACACTAAACACGTAACATAGACTTGCTTAAAATATTTATATATTACAGTTCTCATCGCGATTTGAAATTTTGATGGTTCCAACAACTCCCTGGAAACAAAAAACCTGAAAACTGGAACCGGGGCTTTTTTTTCGCAGTCTCACAACACAAATTTGCTTACTCCCTCTGGTCGTGCAAATTTGGTGTTCGTTGTCTTTTTGTCCAACGAGCTTGCGAGTTGTTGACAAAACGGACAGCCGGCTGCGTTTGGCCTACCATCAATCCGACACTCAGGTTATCTAAAGAAGAC
>JAAZJW010000351.1 GCA_012800145.1 Clostridiales bacterium
ATCGAATATAACTATGACTGCAACAACTTGGATAATAAATATAAAAACAAGAGGGTAATACAGGAACTTTACGGATTGGATGTAAGGGATGATTTTCCGCTTCTGGCTATGGTAACCAGAATAGCGCCTATAAAAGGTATAGATTTGTTGGAACGTATTTTCAATGAATTGTTGGTGTGTGATATCCAATTTGTGGTATTGGGTACAGGGGATAAGGGGTACGAGAATTTTTTCAAGTATTATGAGTACTACCGTCCGAACAAAGTGGCTGCCAGAATTTACTTCAGCGAGGAAGAAGCACACAAGATTTATGCGGGAGCGGATATGCTTCTAATGCCGTCTATGGCGGAACCTTGCGGAATATCTCAGCTGATAGCTCTCAGGTACGGAACTATACCAATCGTCAGGGAGACAGGAGGGTTGAAAGACACGGTTATTCCTTATAACAAATTCACCCAGGAAGGCAACGGTTTCAGCTTTAAAAATTATAATGCTCACGAGTTGCTATTTACTATAAAAAATGCTATAAATATATATAGGAACGATAAGAAAGCCTGGAAGGCATTGATTTCCAACGCCATGGGGTCAAAAAATGACTGGGAGGCTTCCTCTCTCGAATATATCGACTTATATAATAGATTGCATGAGGTGAGATATGTATAAGGATATTGATGACTTGGGAATTACCTACACACCAACAGAAACTAAGTTCAGAGTATGGGCACCCGGCAGAAAGAATATAGAGGTTTTACTGTACGAGGATTGGGAGGGAGAAAAAAAGGAAGTATTTAAGATGGACAAAATGCAGGACGGTGTCCATCAATGCACAATAAAAGGGGACCTTAACGGAAAATATTATACCTATTTAGTAGAGACATTATACGAAGTTACAGATCCCTATTCTGTAGCTTCTTCTTTAGACAGCAAAAGGAGCGCAATCGTGGATTTAGAACAAACCAACCCGGATGGGTGGGCGGTTCATAAGATACCCCCCAGGATATGGAAATGCGAGGAAATAATATACGAACTCCATGTTAAAGATTTCACTTACCATCCCAGCAGCGGTGTTAAGGATGGAGGAAAATATTTAGGATTATGTGAGGAAGGCACAAGCTACAACGGGTTATCCACAGGCCTTGACCATCTAAAGGAACTGGGAATTACCTGTGTACATTTAATGCCTGTTTACGATTTTCTGACGGTTGAAGAAGACAAAAAGTGTTTTCATTGTAACTACAATTATAATTGGGGGTACGATCCTGTACTATACAATGTTCCCGAGGGCTCCTATGCAACGGTACCCGAAGATCCGAAAAACAGGATATTTGAGCTGAAAACATTGATAATGAAACTGCACGAGGCGGGAATTAAAGTAATAATGGATGTTGTGTATAACCACACCTATCTGACCGAAGATTCAAACTTCAATATTTTATGTCCAAATTATTATTACAGATTAAATGAAGACGGAAGCTTTTCCAACGGCTCCGGCTGCGGTAATGAGCTGGCAACGGAGAAACCCATGGTTAGAAAATTTATTTTGGATTCTATAAAGTTTTGGCTGAAGGAATATAAAATTGACGGATTCAGATTTGATTTAATGGCACTTATAGACAAGGATACCATGAGGGAAATCGTGGCATATCTTAAGAGTATTAAGAGGGATATAATAATATACGGAGAACCTTGGGCAGCAGGGGCCACGGTATTACCACATGATAAAATGAGCGCAAGAGGTATACAGGACGACCTGGACATCGCCGTGTTTAACGATGATTACAGAGATGCCGTGAGAGGGGATAGGGATGGGTACGCCAGAGGTTTCAGTCAGGGAAACATGAAACATAAGATTGATGTAGAAACCGGGATCATCGGGGGATTTTATGACTTTCCCCATAGAACTATAAATTATGTAAACTCTCACGATAACCTGATACTGTATGACAAAATGAAAAAAACATTCCAGTTCAGTCCCGAAGAAGAAATTATAATGTATAATAAATTTGCTTTGAGTATTTTGTTTACTTCCCAAGGCATACCTTTTATACATGCGGGCAACGAATTCCTGAGAACCAAATATATGAATGATAATAGCTACTGTTCATCAATTTCTGTTAACCAGATAGACTGGAGTTTGAAAGACAGAAACGTCGATTTTTACAACTATGTTAAGGATTTGATTGAAATCAGGAAAACCCATAAGGAATTTACCATGGTTAACCCTGCGGAAATCAGGAGAAAAATTAAATTCCTGGATATGGGACTGCAATCCAATCTTATAGTCTATACAATCAACAGGAAAATTACCTGCGAGAGTTTGCTTGTGATTCACAACGGCAATGATAGTGAATCCACAATACAAATCTCCAATCTTATGTCACATCTGAAATATTGGTACAACATAGAACCCGAAGGCATAACCCTGACCGAAATATTTAACAACGACGGTATAGTACAGCATAGACAGGACCTGGCTGATTTAAGTGAAATATATATAGAAAGATTCAGCACTTATATATACGAAATAACGGTAGACGGCGACGGTTATTGCATAATTTAATTAACACGGGGACATCAGACTGTGTGAAAAAGCACTTTTCCCGCTTTTTGTCATTGCTATGAAGGCCCCACATTTTTGTCATCCTGAGACGAGCAGGATTAGTTTGACCCGCGAAGGATCTGTATTTTAAA
>JAAZJW010000352.1 GCA_012800145.1 Clostridiales bacterium
AATTTGGCCAACTTTGTATTTGTTTGAAACAAACACAGGTTTAAGTAATAATCTGTTGTCTTCAGTTTTATTTAATTTTAGGTCTGCTGTATCAACCCTTTCGTCTACATCAAAATTTATTACCTGTTTGATCGCATTTTTATTTGTCCCAAACACAAAAAGTGTTTCTAACGGTGAAACATATCCCTCTATTGACTTAAATTTTTCTCTTGTTTTGCCGGATATACATATGTCTGTTTGTAAAATATTTTTTAATCTTGTTCTCTTATTAGGAATTGGCTCTATTCTAACCCCTCTCCCCAAGGACTGTGTAATATACTTAACCGCATTAATAGATGTCCCTATATTGATATAATTTAACACATTAGGCCTTTTGGAATCCCAACCTTCATAAAACGCTCTTGAACCCATTAATATATTAATATCACCACTTTTGTCCAGATTCCTGAAATAGTTTTTATTTTCAAACGTACCGACAAAATGATATCCCTTTAACTTTTCCCTTATCCATGTGTTTACATCCCCTATTTTTATGAGTGCAAAGGGGGATGATGTCATGGAAGAGCTTTTTAACCTAAAAGCCAGTTCTTTATTATCGGAAGACACTATTACCTCTAGTTTTCCTCCCAATTTTGAATCTGAATTAAAAATATATTTTAACAAGTCGTCTGGAGTAATGCTTTTTAGCACATCAGTTTTAATTTTAAGTTTTTCTTCCCCAATATCATATGTTTTCTTAATGCTAAACTCCTGTAACAGCTCCTCTTTAGCCTGTAGAAATAATTCATCATCATACTGTCTATTAGCAATATCCTCTAGTTCTTTGAAAAATAACTCTAAATCGGAATCCTCCATATTGACTGAATCAACCAACGTCATCATCAAAGGACTGTGGTAGAAAGTTTTATCGATTTGTTTAACTTTTTCAGCATGTTTTTTCAACATACAAAGGGTTATCAACGATTTTAGGACGATTTTTCTTTTTTCTTCATTTGAAAAATCGCTGTCATTATCCTTAAACGGCTCATAATCATATTTGGAAACATAGACATTTTTCCCATATCCGGCCATAACAAAGTTTTTTAATTTAAAATCATAAACAGTTGTCATAACATCTGAACTGTCCGTAAAAGAAGCTGAAAAATTAAACAAAAATCCGTTTCTAGCCATGATAGAAAAATATGCTTGTTGCCTGGAGCTTTCCTTGCCTCCTTTGTGTGCTTCATCTAATAATATATACCATTTACCGTCACTTTCGTAATTTCTGTAATTAATAAATGCATCCAAATCCCCATCATTGCCCAGGTCCCTAAAATTATCTGAACGATAATAAAACACCCTGATGTTGCCAAAATCCGTTTTTTGTTGCTTCCCTATATTCCCAAATTGTTTGCTTTCATCAAATTTTTTTAAACTGACTAATTCTATTTTTTTATTGTTTAAATCATAGCCGTTGTATTCCGCAACCAAGCCTTTGAATTGGTCAATAATTTCATTGCTGGGAGCTAAAAATAATAAATCGTTGTCAGGTATCTCTTCATTTACAATCAAATAATCCAATAAAACTATCAATTTCACTATTAACAGGCTTTTGCCGCTGCCTGTAGCCATCCAAAATGACATCCTGTTAACCAGGTTTTTAAAGCTTATCCTATCATTGTCCGGTTCGAAATATTCCCCGAAAATTTCTATCAAATAGTCATTGCTTTTTAAATTTTTGATATCGATATTATCCCTATTAACCATACCTGCATTTAAATACTTGTTATAAAGCCTTTCCTTTCTTAATTCATTTGTTTCCATGTCTTCATCCGTTGAAAAATCTTCCAAATCCTCATAGTACAAATATAATGCATTAACCGCCAGTTTAAATGCCTCCAGTTGGTAGGGAAATAGTTTCTTCTGTTTAGAAAAGGATGCCATACTACCCATTTTCCATGTTTCGGGCAACATATCATATATGTATCCGCCTTCAACCATTCTTTGTAATAATGCCGTATCCATAATCATCACCACCATATCAAAGGCCTGATACTGTTATATTTAATATCATTTATTTCTTCCCTGGAACCGTCAGAGAATACTATCTGTTTTTTATCAATAGATTTTATTTTTTTACCTGCAGCCAAGGACAAACTTTCCGCAATATCTATGTTTTTATATAACCCGGATAAATCGATCGATATATGGTTGTCCCTTGCATCCGGAACATCGTCCCTGTCAGTTTTATCTGTATCAATGCAATATGAAAGTTTATCATCTCTCATAAAAACATATTGCTCATATGGGGGGGCATTCAAATTCGCTAATAAAAATGTATCATCTTTATACTTGCTTTTAAACAATGTATCTTCATATTGTTCCAATTCGAAATATTTCATGAAGTGCGATATGCCATTATTCTCCCCAGGTTTTCCTTTGTCCCATTCACTACTGAATATTGCCTTTTTAATTCTCGGAATGCAAATATTCATCGCATAATCAGCCATTTCTACGCATATGTATTTTCTGTTGCCGCCATCATTTCTGTTCAAATTAATGATAGCATGTGCTGTAGTGCCGGAACCTGCAAAATAATCCAAAACAATTTCTTTCCTGCCAATAGCCCTTCTTTCAATTAAAAATTCTAGCAATGATAATGGTTTGGGCTTAAGGTCACTGTAGTCTTCAGGATAAAACATGTTTTTTATTAACCTAGTTCCCTCCGAATTACCCCCTATTTTGATTTTGTTGTCAACCAAATGGCTTTTCAAAATTTTCCCGTTTACTGTTCCGTCATCATTATATAAATACCTTTTTATATTAATTTCAAATTTACCCTTGTTTTCAAAAACCCCTATTATTCCGTTTTTATAATGACCTTCAAGGGCATCCATCCCAAACAACCAGGTGCTGTTTCCCGGTGTTATTATCTCTTCGTAATTGTCACTATGTTCCTTATCAAATATAATATCTTCACCATTATGTCTAAAACCGAATATCTTTTTGTTGTCCAAATCATATAAAACGCTATAGTATAAATTCGGCCTCCTTTGCCTTGTTTGTTGGGAAGGTCCTAAAATACCGTTCCATTTAAACCTGCCTTTTTCATCCTCTTCCTTGTATTCTCGCAACATAGCACTATCTACAATATTTTCATATAAAAATCCGTCCTTATTTCCATGTACAAATATGTACTCATGGTTTTCAGTCAGGTATCTTTCAGAAAAACTGCCTATCCCGCCCCTTTTTTTCCAAATTAAATTGCCAAACCTTGTTGGAAAGATATTGCTCAGCAATGCCTGCAATCTGTAACTTTCCCCGGTCTGGGGATCCAGGTCCCCCATGCTCACCAGGACAATTCCATCATCCTTTAAAACCGTTTTGGACAATTCCAACCTATTTTCCATCATGGTCAGCCAAGTAGAGTGTTTAAATTTGTCCATGTATAAAAATCCATCAGAACCTGTGTTATATGGAGGGTCTATGTATATTAGATCTATGGATTTATTAAATTTGTTTTTGAGACCATTTAAAGCCTGGTAATTTTCACTGTGAATAAACCAACCATCCAAATCATCGTCTATATTTTTAAACAATGATAGTATATCCAACTCTACATCCTTAAAATATTTGGTATCTAACGGCAAATGTTTATATTTTTCATCTTTAATATTTTCGATTTTGAATTCG
>JAAZJW010000353.1 GCA_012800145.1 Clostridiales bacterium
CGGGACCTGTCCCCAGATTGCATTTGGATAACGAAAAGTTAAGTGTATTAGACCGGCTAAATTCAAAGGATTCAAATTCCTGGGTATCAAGTGTCAAATAATATTCACTTAGCGCAAACACCAATAATCTGATGAATAGCTGTGCTAATTAAAGAAGAATTCGGGCTTTGTCTCTTTTTCTCCCTCTTATTTTAGGACATGACCATCCAGTTTTCCGCACAATCCTTTCATTCTTTCAAATGGTCATCATGGGGACCTGTTTCATTTCCCACCTTTATGTAAAGCCCAACGACTATGCTGACAATTTAGATGCATCCCCCATATGGAACCCCTTTATAAAACCTAAACCCTTGCTATGACTTTCCCCAATTTATCTTTAGCAACCTTTATAACCCAATCCACCTCTTCCATTCCAAATAAATAGATGAGAACAGAATATATTAACACCCCCACACCGGCAGATACCAACAAAGCGATAAGTTCCGATATGGTGCCACTACCCATATTCTTAGCCAATACACCATCTAAAAGGTACACAACAACACCCATAACCGTAGCAGCTATCAAAGATTTTACCCCGCATTTAACAGATCCGGAAAACCCAAAAGCGCCAATTTTCTTTCTTAATCTGAATAATAAAAATACTGATGTTACAATTACGGAAATTGATGTTGCAAGAGCCAATCCTCTGTGTGCCATAAATTTAATTAATGCAAAATTGAAAACAATATTTATACCGATTGTAATAAAGCTATTTATCATAGGTGTCTTGGTGTCCTGCAAGGAATAGTAAACCCTGCCCAACATAGTTTTTAAGGCAGTACCAACCAACCCTACAGAATAAAAAATTAAGGCCCCGACGGTCATATATGTTGCAGTAGAATCAAAGGCACCCCTTTCAAATACTATCTTGACTATGGGATTTGCTAATACAATCATTCCAATTGTAGCAGGTATAGTTATAAGTAGAATAATATTAATTCCATGTATTGTCACCTTTTTTAATCCATCATAACTGTCCCTGTTTGCTTCTTGCGATAACATGGGAAATATCACTGTAATAATGGCCGAAATAAAAATTCCCGTTGTTAAACCGACTAATCTATTTGCATAGTTAAGAGCAGAAATACTTCCGGCAACTAGTGTGGAAGCTAAGGATTTATCGATTATATTGTTTAAATCATTTACACCTACACTGATAAGGACAGGCGGGATCAGATATATAATCTTTTTTACGTATCTGTCTTTAAAATCTAAAATATATTTGTATCCAAACCCTGCTTTTCTGATTCCCGGAATCTGAATTGAAATCTGTGCGACTGTAGCCAATACAGACGTAACTACCAATCCTTTAATCCCAAAAATCCCCGACAAAAATATTAAAAAGAAAATATATACAAAATTAAAAGGAAAATTTGAGGCAGCAGATTCTGTAAACATTAATTCACTTTGAAGATATCCTCTGAAAACACCTTGAACTCCTGCAAAAAAAATAGCAGGTAATCCTATCCTCATCATTAACACTGCCAATTTAAATTGTTCACCCTCAAACCCGGGTGCCAGTACCTTTATAATATTTGGTGACAGTACCCAAGCAAGTGCAATAATAACAACGGATATCAGGGAAACAATATTTAACAAGTTATTTGTATGGCTTCTCTTCCCTTCCTTTCCTTCCCTTGCTTCAACCTCGGATAATACCGGTATCATTGTAGTGTTAATTGATCCTGTAATCATTGATGAAAACAGGGAAACCGCTGTCAGTGCAATAAAAAAGGTATCGGTTTCTGCACCCGACCCGAATTTTGCTGCAATTAATGATTCTCTAATAAAACCTAGGTTTTATTAGAGAATCATTAATTGCAGCAAAATTCGGGTCGGGTGCAGAAAC
>JAAZJW010000354.1 GCA_012800145.1 Clostridiales bacterium
GCACGTGTTACCCACACCACGATAAACGAAAGCATTATTGTAAAATATAGATCCTTCGCGGGTCAAGCTAATCCTGTTCGTCTCAGGATGACAAAAATGTGGGGCTTTCATAGCAATGACAAAAAGTAGAAAAGGTGCTTTTTCACACAGCCTGACATCCCCCTGCCATATTTATAATTTAAAAGAACTCCTCAATGAAACTATCCTGTTGAACACCAAATTATCATCTTTATTACGTTTTGGGTCTACATTGAAATAACCGTGCCTGAAAAATTGAAATTTTTGGTGCGCTTTTACGTCTTCCATATTTTCCTCGACAAAGCCTTGCAATACTTCCAGGGAATTCGGATTGATTTGTTCTAAGAAATGTTTATCTTCTTCCCCTTCCTCATCCAATATTAACGGTTCGTACAGCCTGAATTCTGCAGGTATGCAACGGTTTGCATCTACCCAATGGATAGTGCCCTTTACCTTTCTTCCCGTAAAACCTGTCCCGCTTTTTGTCTCGATGTCATAGGTACAGTGCAACTCTACCACATTTCCGTCACCATCTTTTATCACATCGTTACATTTGATGAAATAAGCATTCTTTAGACGGACCTCGTTGCCGGGGAACAGCCTGAAATATTTTTTGGGCGGGTCCTCCATAAAATCTTCCTGTTCTATATATATTTCACGTGAAAACGGAACTTTACGTGTTCCCATGGATGGGTCATCGGGATTATTTTCCGCATCCAGCATTTCTACCTGCTCTTCAGGATAATTGGTAATAACCACCTTGAGTGGCCTTAGAATAGCCATAGTCCTAGGTGCTGTTTCGTTTAAATCTGCACGAACAAAATACTCCAACATCTGCTCATCTACAACACTTTGATTTTTAGCGACCCCGATTTCCCTACAAAAGTTGCGGATGGCCTTAGGGGTATACCCTCTCCTCCTCAACCCTGAAATAGTCGGCATACGCGGATCATTCCAACCGTCGACTATCCCTTCATCTACGAATTGTTTCAGCTTGCGTTTGCTCATAACCGTGTTGGTCATATTCAGCCTTGCAAATTCTATCTGCCGCGGTATGGATTCCATCTCACATTCCCTGACAAACCAATCGTACAAAGGCCTATGGTCCTCAAATTCCATTGTGCATATAGAATGTGTTATTTTTTCAATAGCATCCTCAAGCGGATGTGCATAATCATACATCGGATAAATACACCATTCGTCTCCTGTGTTATGATGGGTCTCGTGTAATATACGATAGATTACGGGGTCCCTCATATTTATATTGGGTGAGGCCATATCTATCTTCGCCCTGAGTACTCTCGTACCGTCTTCAAACTCGCCTTTTTTCATTCTTTCAAACAAATCCAGGTTTTCTTCGATGGTTCTGTTTCTGTAGGGGCTTTCTTTTCCGGGTTCGGTTAGGGTTCCCCTGTATTCTCGAATCTCTTCTGCCGATAAATCATCAACATATGCAAGTCCTTTTTTAATTAGAAGCAGGGCACGCTCATACATCTCCTGAAAATAGTCGGAAGCAAAATACAA
>JAAZJW010000355.1 GCA_012800145.1 Clostridiales bacterium
CATTTTATAGATACCACCTGTACCCATATGGGATGTGAACTTAAGTGGAACAGCGCCGAAAGAACTTGGGATTGCCCATGCCATGGTTCCAGATTCTCCCCTACAGGGGAAGTGATAGACAGCCCCGCTTTTAAGCCCCTGGAAAAAATAGAGGCAGAATAATCTCAGGGCAGGACGGCCCTTCAACACAAAAGGGACCGTCCCTTTGTGTCTTTAATAACGCAAAGGAACCGTCCCCCTTACTATGCAATGCTCCATGGGAAATTACCCCATTTCCCTGACTAACACGTTCTTCTTGTTACTCAATACAACCTCGCCGTCCTCTAAATCCACCTTTATATGATCTCCCGATACAAATCGTTTTCTAATATACTCTTCCGCAATTTCGTCTTCTATATATCGTTGTATTGTTCTTCTGAGAGGCCTTGCACCATACTTCTCATCATAACCCTTTTCCAATATAAAATCCTTAACCTCGTCAGAAACTGTGATGCTCATGTCTTTTTCTCTGACATCTTGAATCACTTCCTTCAACATGAGATCCACAATTTGTCTGAGCTCCTTTTTAGATAATTTCGTGAATACAATAGTTTCATCGACCCTGTTCAAAAATTCAGGCCTAAATATTTCTTTTAATGCTTCTTTGGCCGTGCTTTCGAGAGCTTCATAACCTCTCTTGCCAAAACCTATGCCACTTGATTTTAACTGTGTACCGGCATTGGATGTCATAATCACTACGGTATTTTCAAAATGTACAGTTCTTCCCTGGCTGTCAGTTAATCTTCCATCCTCTAAAATCTGGAGCAACATATTGAAAACGTCAGGATGTGCTTTCTCGATTTCATCCAGGAGTATAACCGAATAAGGCCTTCTTCTGACCTTTTCTGTTAATTGACCTCCCTGATCATATCCTATATATCCCGGAGGTGCTCCTATTAATTTGGAAACTGTATGTTTTTCCATATATTCGGACATATCCAGACGAATCATGGCATCCTCGCTGCCAAACAGCTCTTCCGCTAAAGTCCTTACCAATTCCGTTTTGCCTACTCCGGTAGGCCCTATAAATATAAAGGATGCCGGTTTTTTTCTCTTTCTAAAACCTGAACGATTGCGTCTTATAGCTCTGGATAAACTCTTGATAGCCTCGTGCTGGCCTATCACTCTTTCGTGCAGATGATCCTCGAGATTCAGCAATCTTCCCGCTTCTTCCTTAGTAATTTTCCCTACGGGAACATTAGTCCAGGATTCGACTACAAAGGCTATATCCTCTACAGTGAGATGAGTACTGTCTACCTTTTCTTCTAGCTCCGCTATTTTATCTAAAATTTTACACTCATCTACCTTATATTGAGCAGCCCTTTCATAGTTACTGCTTTTGGAAACCTCATCTTTCCTTTCTTTTATGATTTGTAGCTCTTCTTTCAGATACTCAAGTTCTACAAGTCCGAGGTTTTTCAAATTTGCTCTTGAACCTGCCTCATCTATAACATCTATGGCTTTGTCAGGTAAATACCTGTCTGTAATATATCTTTCCGATAACCTGACAGCTGCATTTATTACCTCATCTGATATTTTAACCCTATGATAGTCCTCATAATAGCCTTTAATTCCCCTCAAAATTTCAATGGTGTCTTCTACCGTGGGTTCTTCTATCATCACCGGTTGAAATCTTCTCTCCAGTGCTGAATCCTTCTCGATGGGCCTTCTATATTCATCCAGTGTAGTTGCACCTATAACTTGGATTTCACCTTGGGCCAAAGCAGGTTTCAGAATGTTGGCGGCATTCATAACGCCACCGTGAACCTCTCCTGCACCCATAATGTTGTGGACCTCATCTATTACCAAAATTATATCCCCGTACCTCTGGGCTTCTTCTATAATAGCCTTCATCCTGCCTTCAAATTGCCCCCTGAATTGGGTTCCGGCTACAATAGCCGTCAGGTCCAACAGATAAATTTCAGAATTAAACAATTTCGCCGGGATCTGTCTTTCTACAATACGAACAGCCAATCCTTCGGCAATAGCAGTTTTGCCTACACCCGGCTCCCCGATTAATATGGGGTTATTTTTAGACCTTCTGTTCAGGATTTGGACTACTCTATCAATTTCCCTATTCCTGCCTATTATCCTATCTATCTCTCCGTTTTTAGCGCTGTTTGTTAAATTAATACCATAGGTATCCAAATATTTCTTTTTCCTGTTTTTTCTCATTTTTCTTCTTGTAAATTTTTCTCCTATATATTTCTCCCTATAGTCTTCATTTTCTTCTTCATAATTACCCTTTAACGTTTCTTCGGTATCCGAACCTTCTTCTTTTTCTTTCTTGAGGAAATTTAAAGAGTCTTTAAACAAGCCACCCAAGAAGTTGTCTTTTTTCATATCTTCAAGACTTATTTCCTCAAATGCATCATTCATCTGTTGGGAAAAAGCACTCATTTCCTCCTCGGTCATGCCTGTTTGCTCCATTAATTGATCTATTATGGGTAAACCCATCTTTTTTGCACACTCTATACATATGCCTTTCATTTCAGATTTTCCATTCTCCATTTTTGTAACAAAAATTACTGCTATATTTTTATTACATATAGAACATTTCTTCATAGTCAATCCTCTCCATGTTTTCGTATGGCCTCTCGTTTCTATTATATCACATCCCGGCAAGTAGTAAATATTATATGTTCGGTATAGGTAAATGATTTTAAAAACAGCAAAGACCCTATCGAAAATAAAGGGCCTGCTGTGAATATCTCCTAAACCTTGCAATTCAATGCAAAGGTATGGATATTTCAGTTTCTGGATATAACTTATTTATCAATTTTCTTATTGATTTCGTCCAACATTTTCTTAATATTGCCCAATTTTGCATTTGTTTCCCTTAAATCCCTTGGTAATCTTACAGCTAAATAAAAAATCATATATACTATCCCTACAATTACAGCTATATTTAAAAGTTGAAATACTACCGCGAAATTTGTCCCAAGCATCCTCATGTATTCAACTCCTTTCAAAACAACATATTTTAGTTATTCATCTATAAAATCTTCAAGAATGTTTTTCACACTTCCGGCAAAGTCATCTGCCGCACCCCAATCAAAATTAAAAAACAAACCTTTTCAAAAATCATATTTACTCATTTTATCACCCACTGAATATAGCTTATTTTATCAATTTTGATATCTTTTTAAATAGAGGTGTACCTGCTTCCTTTAATAAATCGAAACACACGGTTTCCGTACTGGTAATAACAGCTCCCATTGCATCCATTAAATCCAGGGCAATCTTATAGTTTTGTTTTGTTCGCGAACATATAGCATCAGCTACCACAAATACCTGATAACCATCAGCCAATAAGTCCCTTACTGTTTGAAATACACAAACATGGGCCTCCATACCGACTATAACAACCTTTTTCCTTTCCAGCCGTTCAAGATCCGAGACTATTTGCTCAATATAACCTGAAAATACTATCTTTTCGTAAACTGAGTCCTTATCCAAGTTAGAATTCAACTTTTCAACCGTATCTCCTAACCCCTTGGGATATTGCTCCGTAGTCAAGATAGGAATTCCCAAATCCTTTGAAATTGTAATTAAAATATCAGTATTATCGATAACATTCTCACCATACTCCATTGCAGCAGATAAACGTTCCTGAATGTCAATTATCATCAAAACCGTATCCTCTTTGGTTAAGATAAATTTATCCATTAAAAACACCCCCTTTTTAACGATAGTTTAACGATGGTCTAACGATAGTTTAACAATGGTTTAACAATCGTTTAACACCAATTAAATTTATGAATTTATAATACATCAAAATTTCAAACCGTGATGAAAATTGTAATATATAAATGTTTTAAACAAGTTAATGATACACAATCAAACTTACATGCATTATACAGTAATAAGTATATTAAATAAAGCACTATGTTACAAATACCCAATTTATGAACACTTCTATCATATAGCCTATATTTCTTCTTCCATTTTGGGTATAATTAATTTAATATGAAAACTGAAAGCCGGGTGAATGTGTCAAACGAAACGTCCCCCCGACAAGACAATGTGTCAAACGAAACGTCCCCCCGACACACAATAAATGATTGGAGTGATGTTTATTAAATATGAAGGTACAATCTATCGTCCTCCCAGCGAATTCGACAGCCTAATTATACAGGCCACCGTGGGCTGTCCCCACAATAAATGTAAATTTTGTAATATGTACAAAGATAGAAAATTCAGAATAAAACCCTTGGAGGATATAATAAAGGATTTAAAAACGGGAAAAACACGGCACGGAAGAGAAGTTGAAAATATATTTTTCAGTGACGGCAATACAATTCTGATGAAAACAAAGGACTTATTAAAACTACTCCATTGTTGCAATGAACTTTTTCCGGAACTAAAGAGGATAACGATGTACGGTTCTGCTCAGTATATTATTTTGAAGGATCCAAACGAACTTATTAAACTAAAAGAAGCAGGATTGACCAGAATACATTGCGGTATGGAATCAGGCGATGATAATGTTCTGAGATTCATGAATAAGGGTTTTACAAGAAAAGAAATGTTGGAAGCCGGAAAACTCATAAAAAAAGCCGATATTGAATTGAGTCTTTACTATATCGTCGGATTGGGCGGTGCCGGGTTATCTAAAAACCATGCAATCAACAGCGGAACCCTGATAAACAAAATAAATCCTGATTTTATCAGGCTCAGAACGCTCATACTATTTAAGGATGCTCCCTTATATGAATTATACAAAGAAAACAAATTTCAACTTTTGGGTCCACACAAAGCCCTGGAGGAAACTAAACTTTTTGTTGAGACCCTCAATAACATAGATAGCCATTTTTTCAGCGATCATATATCCAACTATTATAGAATCAATGGCAAATTTCCGGAAGATAAAAAAAGGATTATGGAAAGACTGGATTATGCATTATCATTGGACAGCTCAAATTTCAGGTCCCCCACATCCGGGACTCTCTAGGTGGTCAGTGAGGATAGGTTCCTGTGATCATCATAAAATCAAATAAAGTCAGAACAAACCGGTAATCAATGGTGGCGCTTATAGCGGTCATAGGAACCTATCCCCACTGACCACCAAACAAGCATTTTAGAGAAATTAAAATAAGGAGGAAGTAAATTGAGTGCAATTATAGAATGTATTCCAAACTTTAGTGAAGGACGTCGGGAAGAAATAATCGAAACTATCGCGGATACAATCAGGGTTATAAAAGGTGTCAAACTCCTTGACTATTCCAGCGATAAAAGCCATAATCGAAGTGTCTTTACTTTTATAGGAGACCCCGAATCGGTAAAAAAGGCTGCTTTTGCATCATGTAAAATGGCTTCGAAATTAATAAACATGACAAAACATTCGGGGGGACATCCACGCATGGGTGCGACCGATGTTATTCCCCTTGTTCCTATAAAAGACATAACTGTTGAAGAATGTGTGAAGCTTTCCCAAGAATTAGGTAAGCAAATTGCAGACGAACTCTCCATACCTGTATTTTTGTATGAAGATTCCGCCACCAAGCCCGAAAGAAAAAATCTGGCCACTATCAGAAAGGGCCAGTTCGAAGGAATGGCTAAAAAACTACAGGATCCTAACTGGGCTCCGGATTTCGGCACCCCGAAAATTCACTCGACGGCGGGCGTAGTAGCTGTAGGTACCCGTATGCCCTTGATTGCTTTTAATATCAACCTGGATATATCGGATATAACCGTTGCCGACAAAATAGCTAGAACCATCCGTGAAAGCAGCGGAGGTCTAAAACATGTAAAGGCCATAGGGGTTATGCTAGAGGAACAGAACATAGCTCAGGTATCGATAAATATGACAAATTACAAAAAAACCGCCCTGCATGAGGTTTTTGAAATGGTTAAAACAGAGGCAAAACGTTATAATGCAAATATAACAAATAGTGAA
>JAAZJW010000356.1 GCA_012800145.1 Clostridiales bacterium
ATCGTGGTGTGGGTAACACGTGCAAATTTCTGAGTGTAGCGAAGAATCTCGTTTTTAGGCCATTTGAGATCCTTCGTTTCGCTCAGGATGACATTTTTCACACAGTCTGCTGTCTGCCCAGGGTGGACAGGGTCGTCCACCCCTACGATTTTCATAGCAATGATATAAAAAACAGAAGACAAAAATAAAAGGATAATTTTAAGTGTTATCCTTTATACATTTGTACATTTGATAAGACGTTTTTCGGTAATAATATATTTCACGGCGATATCGTGGCAACAGATGGGAACCTCATCAATCAGTTGCATATCAAAGGCTATGGATACAGTTGCAGTTTTTTCAGATAATCTAGGTAAAAACCTATCATAATAGCCTGCACCGTGTCCTATACGGAAGCCTCTTTTATCAAATGCGACGCCGGGCACAATAACCAAATCCAGTATAGAGGGGTCCACAGGTCTTGTGGTTTCTTTTTTGGGCTCCATAACTCCAAAATTGCCTACTTTCAAATCTTTTTCAAGATCCTTTAATTCTGATACAATTAATGCCTTGGTTTTATGGACTGTCAAAGGAACAAATATTCTTTTTCCCCTATCGAAAAGGTCATCAATTATAGGTTCTGTGGAAACCTCATTTTCATTTTCAAGGGTAATATAAACCATAATATTGTCGGCTTTTCTGTAAAAATCCGTTTCTTTCAATATGTTAAATATAGCAAGACTTTTTTCTTTAACCAGGACTTCAGGAAATTTCATTTTTTCCTGTATTATAGATTCTCTGATTTCTTTTTTCAATTGATTCCCTCCTAATCCGATGTTTAACTTTATTATACCATTATTGTATATGCACGAAATAAATATTCTATAAAAAAATTAAATGCTACATTTTGGCAGCAAATTCAATTGAAATAAACCGACAATTATTGCTATAATAAAATAATGGTATAGATAAAAGTTGTAATATAAATCCTACGTTGGGGCCCGAAAAAAATTATGTTAGCATAATTTGGGACATAGATACTATTTTTATTTTTTATGGGAGGAAAACATAATTTAATGTCGAAATGTTGATATAAATCAGTGGGAGTTGGTAGGTTTGATCGAATTACATAACGTAACCAAGACATATTCCAAAGGTGTACAAGCATTAGTAAATATAAATTTAAAAATAGAAAAGGAGGAATTTGTATTTCTTGTGGGGCCCAGTGGAGCGGGCAAATCCACCTGTGTAAAATTAATCCTGAAAGAAGAGGAACCTACAGCGGGAAATATTTTTATTAACAATCAAAATGTGACAAAATTATCGAAGCGGAAGGTTCCGTATCATAGAAGAAACATCGGGGTTGTGTTCCAAGACTTTAGGTTGCTTCCAAACAAAACTGTATATGAAAATGTGGCATTTGCCATGCAGATTGTGGAGGCTGTGCCCAGGGAAATAAGAAGGCAAGTCCCTATGGTGTTGGGGATGGTGGGTTTAAGTGATAAGGCCGCTGCATACCCACATCAGTTATCCGGTGGGGAAAAACAGAGGGTTTCGATTGCCAGAGCTATTGTGAACAATCCATCTATATTGATTGCCGATGAGCCTACGGGAAATTTAGACCCGGAAACAGCCTGGGAGATTATGAAAGTGTTGAGACAAATAAACAGACGAGGCACAACTGTCATTATGGCTACCCATGCAAGTAACATTGTGGATGTAATGCAACAACGAGTGGTTGCCCTTGAAAAAGGAAGGATTATCCGTGACGAGCAAAAGGGGGCATATGGATATGAAATTTAGGACAATCACATATATGTTCAGACAGGGACTGACAGGGCTTTGGCGTAACAGGACTATGAGTATAGCCTCCATAGGAACTGTTGCCGCAACTTTAATAATACTGGGGTTGGTTATCACTTTGGTACTAAATATTGGCAATATGGCGGATTTAATACAGATGCAATTTGACGAAATACAGGTTTATTTGGAGGATGATTTATCTGTCGGAGAAATAGACAGTGTGGGTAAACAAATAGAAAAAATAAAAGGTGTATCGGGTATTATCTATGAATCCAAAGAAGAGGCCTTGAAAAAATATAAAGAAAGCTGGGGCAAGGAAGGTTACTTGTTGGACGGACTGGACAACACACTGCCTAATTCCTATATAATTCAAATGGACAACTTGGAACTGGCGGACGATATTGTTGAAGATTTGGGTTCCCTTGAGGGAATAGATGAAGTCAAGTATTATAAGGAAATTGTGGACCAGCTGTTAAAAATAGCCGGGTTTGTCAGAACCATAGGACTAATTATCATTTTAATTTTAATTTTTGTTGCCATTTTTATTATTTCAAATACCATCAAATTGACTTTGAATGCAAGGAAGCAGGAGATTGGAATAATGAAAAACGTCGGTGCAACGAATTGGTTTATCAGATGGCCGTTTTTGTTCGAGGGAATACTATTGGGCCTTGTTGGGGCAGTTATATCTATAGCAATTGTTTATTATGGTTACCAGTATGCTTTCAATGC
>JAAZJW010000357.1 GCA_012800145.1 Clostridiales bacterium
ATTCTGAGTGTAGCGAAGAATCTCGTTTTTAGGCCATTTGAGATCCTTCGCTTCGCTCAGGATGACATTTTTTACACAGTCTGACTGTCCTCTTGTATCATCCAGGCCTGGCCAACTGACCCCTGACCAACCGACCAACTGAATATTATCAGACTATTGCACAATCCCATCAAATTTACTCTTATGAAACCAATAAAATTTGATATAATAACTAATACACACATATTAACGATAGTTTAACAATGGTTTAACAATTGTTCAGCTATTGTTCAAGAGGGGGTGAAAACCATGTTTTTGGACGACACTATTGCTGCCATTGCAACCGCTCCCGGAGAAGCGGGAATAGGAATAGTCAGAATCAGCGGGGAAAAATCAATAGAAATAATAGATAAAATTTTCGAATCTAAAAGAGGTAAAAAACTGAGCCAATATAAACCCAGGCGAATAACCTATGGATATATAATAGATCCCGAAACAAATGAAAAAATTGATGAGGTTCTGGTTTCATACATGAAGGCTCCCGATACGTACACAAGGGAAGATATAGTAGAAATAAACTGCCACGGCGGAATGATACCCGTAAAAAGGATACTGGAGCTTGTGTTGAGGTCAGGTGCCAGGGCTGCCGATCCCGGGGAATTTACCAAAAGAGCGTTTCTGAACGGAAGGATCGATTTGGCACAGGCAGAAGCCATAATGGACCTTATAGGCGCCAAAACAGAAAAAGGATTTGATGTGGCATTAAATCAGCTGGAGGGATTCCTGTCAAAGGAAGTTTCAAAAATCAGGGAAAAATTGTTGGAAATGCTGGCACATATAGAGGTTTCCATAGATTTTGCAGAAGAAGATATTGATGAAATAACCCTGGACATTCTGCTGGAAAGTAGCAGAGAAGTAGAAAAAGACATCCAAAAATTACTGGACACTTCACATACGGGAAAAATAATAAGAGAAGGATTGAGCACGGTAATTGTGGGAAAACCGAATGTAGGAAAATCCTCCCTTCTTAATGCATTGATCAAAGAATCGAGGGCCATAGTGACAAATGTCCCCGGCACAACAAGGGATGTAATAGAGGAGTATCTAAGTATAAAAGGCATTCCCCTCAGATTAATAGACACGGCGGGAATAAGGGAAACGGACGATGTGGTGGAAAAAATCGGAGTGGAAAGGTCGAAGGAACTTTTTAATTTGGCGGATTTAATTATAGTAGTGTTGGATGCTTCCGACAATTTGACAAAAGAGGACCTGGAAATAATGAGCCTTATTGGTTCCAAAAGAGCCTTAATTATAATTAATAAAACGGATCTTCCCCAAAAATTTGAGGTGGACGAGGTAAGAAATATTGTAAAAGACAAAGATATAATTGAAATATCTATACTTGAAAACATAGGAATAGAACAAATAGAGGATGCCTTGGTAGAAATGGTATACCAAGGCGAAGTGAAGGCAAAGGACAGCCTGTTGGTTACTAATGTAAGGCATAAAAATGCATTGGAAAGGGCCTTAAAAGGCATAAAGGACGGCATAAAGGCCATAGAAGAACAATTGCCGCTTGATTTTATAGAGGTAGATATAAGGGATGTTTGGCAGGCATTGGGTGAAATTACAGGAGATACGGCGGAAGAAGACTTACTGGATCGTATTTTTGAAAACTTCTGTATAGGAAAATAACATGTTTCACGTGAAAAAATGGAGGAATAAGGATGAAGACATATAATGCAGGGAGCTACGATGTTGTGGTGGTAGGTGCCGGACATGCAGGTTGTGAAGCTGCTCTGGCCGTTGCCAGAATGGGTTACAAAGCGATAATGTTAACTATGACATTGGATTCCATAGCTTCCTTACCTTGTAATCCATCTATAGGGGGAACGGGAAAAGGCCACCTGGTAAGGGAAGTGGACGCCCTAGGTGGGGAAATGGCATTGAATATAGATAAGTCTTTCATTCAAAGCAGAATGTTGAACACGGGGAAAGGACCGGCGGTGCATTCCCTAAGGATTCAAGCGGATAAAAACAGATATCATATAGAAATGAAAAAAACATTGGAAAATCAGGAGAACCTGGATCTGAAAGAGGGGGAAGTAATAGACATAATAGTGGAAAACAACACCGTAAAGGGAGTTGTTACGAGAACAGGTTCCATATATTACGGAAAAGTAGTCATACTGGCCACGGGCGTATATTTAAAGAGCAGAATATTTATAGGAGAAATCAATTATGAATCCGGTCCTACAGGCCTGTTTCCGGCAATGTATTTATCTGATAGACTCAAGGAACTGGGATGTAATATGCGGAGGTTTAAAACAGGTACCCCCGCCAGGGTGCACAAGGATACTATGGACTTTTCAAAAATGACTATCCAAAAATGGGACGAAGAAATTGTTCCTTTTTCATTTATGAACGAAAATTTGCACAAAGAGCAACATCCCTGCTGGTTGACCAGGACTACTGAGGAAACACATAAAATAATTAGAGAAAACCTTCATAGATCTGCTATGTATCGAGGAGATATAGAAAGTATAGGTCCGAGGTATTGTCCTTCCATAGAAGATAAAATTGTTAAATTCGGTGATAAACCTTCACATCAGATTTTTATAGAACCCGAAGGCGTAGAAACAAAGGAAATGTATATACAGGGTCTGTCTACCAGCTTACCTGAAGAGATCCAAGTAAAACTGCTCAGGTCTGTCATAGGGCTGGAAAATGCGAAAATTATGCGTGCAGCCTATGCAATAGAATATGATTGTATAGACCCTACACAGTTAAAACCCACCTTGGAGATAAAACACATCAATAATCTATTCAGTGCAGGTCAATTCAACGGATCCTCAGGGTATGAGGAAGCAGCTGCTCAGGGTATTATGGCGGGAATTAACGCTGTCCTGAGGATAAAGGGAGAAGAGCCTTTTGTTTTAGACCGTTCGGAGGCCTATATAGGTGTTTTAATAGATGACTTGGTAACAAAGGGTACGGATGAACCATACAGAATGATGACTTCAAGGGCGGAATACCGGCTTATTTTAAGACAAGACAATGCGGATCTTAGGCTGACGGAAAAAGGATATAAACTGGGGTTGGCCGGGGAAGACAGATATCAAAGGTATCTTTTAAAGAAACAACATGTGGAGGAAGAAATAGAGCGCCTTAAAACAACCTATGTTTCCCCTGATATTGCTAACGATGTGCTTAAAAAAGCGAACAGCACACCTATAAAAGGGGGAGCTTCCCTGTACGAATTATTAAAACGTCCCGAGCTTACTTATGAAAATATCGAGGGGCTGGACAAAGACAGACCGAAAGATCTATTAAAGGATGCCAAAATTCAGAGTGAGATAATTATAAAGTATGAAGGTTATATCAAAAAGCAGTTGAGGCAAGTAGAACAATTTAAAAAACTGGAAAGCAGAAGGTTGGATGAGGACATAGATTATGATGAAATTGACAGTCTGCGGATAGAAGCAAGGCAAAAATTAAACAGTATTAAACCCTTATCCGTGGGACAGGCATCCAGAATTTCCGGAGTTTCCCCGGCTGACATTTCCGTATTGTTAGTATATTTAGAACAAAAAAGACGTAGAAGGGATGCAAAATAGTGGAAGCTATAAAACTTTTAAAAAATGGGATAGAAAAAATGGATATGGAGATATCGGATGAACAAATAGAACAATTTATCAGATATAAAGATATTTTACTGGAATGGAATCAAAAAATGAATTTGACAACTATTACGGAGGAAAGGGAAATTATTATAAGGCATTTTTTAGATTCCTTATCCTGCATACAAACCGGATATTTATCTATCAAGCCAACAGCTGAGGAGAAAAGGGGAAATATGATAGACATAGGAACCGGGGCGGGATTTCCGGGAATACCGCTCAGGATAATGCTACCCGAGATAAAACTTACCCTATTAGATTCCTTAAAAAAACGAATCGGTTTCTTAAAAGAGGTATGTTCGGAGCTCGGCCTGGATAATGTGGAGATTATACATGGCAGGGCTGAGGATTTCGGACGGGACAAGAACTACAGGGAAAGGTATGATTATGTTGTATCCAGGGCTGTGGCTGCTTTAAACATTTTAGTTGAGTACTGTTTGCCATTCATGAAGGTGGGAGGACATTTTATCTGCCAAAAAGGGCCCAAACTGATAGAGGAAATAGGGGATGCGGAAAAAGCTATAAAAATATTGGGAGGAGAAATTGCAGAGCAAATAAAAATAGATTTACCGTTTAGTAACAGGGACCATCATATATTGATCATAGAGAAAACAAAACAAACCCCGACCAAATATCCCAGAAAAGCGGGAAAACCGAGTAAAAATCCAATAAAATAGCAAAAACAGGGCACATTTTGTAAAACGAATTTTACAACAAAAAAACGCATAATGGAAGGATTAAAAAAGATTTTATAGAAATAATTCAATATAATTTATTATATTTGTTTGTTGTGATATAAAGAATATGCGTAAATTTCAGGATTATATAATATGATTTATTGCTTATTATAGTTTTGTCTATAGAAAAAGGGGTTATGTTTGATGAGTGCTACTGAAAAAAAGATAGAAGAAATTTTGGTTGACAAAATCATTCCCAATCCTTACCAACCGAGAAAATCATTTTCTCAAGTGGGGTTGGAGGAACTGAGCGCCTCGATAAAGGCCTACGGCATTCTACAGCCCATAAGTGTTAGGAAAATAGGCGGAGACAGATATGAACTGATAGCGGGGGAAAGGAGATTAAAAGCAGCACGGTTGGCTAAATTAAAAACCATACCGGCTATAGTCAATAATAGTTATACTGATGCGGATTCCGCAATTCTGGCTATTATTGAAAATCTCCAAAGAGAAGATTTGAATTTTATGGAGGAAGCGGAAGGTTATGCAAACCTGATAGAAGACCACGGATTTACACAACAAAATTTGGCTGAAAAAATAGGAAAGAGCCAGTCCACCATTGCTAACAAATTGAGGATTTTGAGATTGGGAACAAATGTTAAAAAGAGGCTGTTGGAAAATGGATTAACGGAAAGACATGCCAGAGCTTTACTAAAACTTCCTGATGAATCACTAAGAGAAGAAGCCCTAAATGAAATAATTGAAGGGGATTTGAATGTTAAACAAACGGAACGGTTAATAAAAGCCATTATGGAGGATATCGGAAAGGGAAGGGAGACAAATCCTATTTGCCCTACGAAAAAAATAAAAAGTTTTATGAGCTATAGAATATATATCAACACACTGAGACAGGCCTATGAAGCCATCAGAGAAAGACAAAACAATGCACAATTTAAACAGATAGATAGAGGTGAATACATAGAAATAATAGTTAAAATACCAAAAAGCTAATCAAAAAAGATTACTAAAGGATAGTAATCTTTTTTGTGAATGTGCCATCTATATATATCCTAACAGTGTTAAGATCCCTATTACAATAAAAACGAAACCGGCACCTGTTTGTAAGTAATGGGGCGAAATGTATTTGGTCAAGACAGTTGAAGCGCAAACACCAAGAAAAGAGCTAAGAACCAGTGCCAAAGAAGAGCCTATAAAAACAGGCCATATACTTTTAGATTGGGTAGCTAGGAGCATCGTCTGCAGTTGGGTTTTATCACCTAGTTCAGCTATAAATACCATCCAGAAAGTGGTTATTATTATACTAAACATATTATTATCCTCCCTCGTTAAAAAACTGAATAAACCCCGGATTACCTTAACATTATATTCCCTAATATATATTATTATTATAAAAAAAACAATAATCTATTATATTAAAAAACAATCAAATACTTGGAACAAAACACACCCGACCATAATTTTGGGTATAAATATATCTACAGAAGGTGGGAGGCCAAAGGTGAAAGGCCGGAAAAAACTAATTATATATCACTTATAATATGTTATTCCGGAACCTTGACTTTTGGTTTCCTACCTTTAGTTTAGGTTTGGTCCGCCATCAATCCAACATTCAGGTTTTTTTAAAAACAATGTCTTCTATTTGTTACTATTTCTGCCGAATTGAAAACCTTTTATTTATTGTCAACTGAATATTAAATTGGGTTAGGCCATAATGCAGGATAATCCGGATTCATATAGAATTCCCATATAAAGCCCTCAAAAAACACTTGTAATTTTGTAAAATTTGTAATACAAAAGCGGTTATGGTTTCACGTGAAACATAATAATACAAAATTCAACAGAAGGGAGAGAACAAAAATGGGAAAGGTAATTGCGGTCTTTAATCAAAAAGGGGGCGTCGGGAAAACAACAACCAACGTGAATTTGAGTGCATGTATCGCCGCAAGCGGCAAAAAGGTTTGTGTTATTGATATCGATCCCCAGGGCAACACTTCTAGCGGTTTTGGGATAGATAAAAACACACTTGAATATACCTCCTATGACATTATCCTGGGAAATGCCAACATTAAAGATGTTATTGTACATACAGAATTTGATAATTTGCATTTAATTCCTTCCAGTGTAGAACTGGCGGGAGCAGAAATAGAGCTCACTAACATGAAAAACAGGGAAACAAGATTAAAAAGAGCTATTAGTGAAATAAGGGAAGACTATGATTATATTTTTATTGATTGTCCTCCTTCCTTGGGGTTGTTAACAATAAATTCCTTAACTGCCGTAGACAGTGTGTTGATTCCTATACAATGCGAATATTATGCACTGGAGGGAGTAGGCCAATTAATGAGCACCATACAACTTGTAAAGAAAAACTTGAACCCGAACCTGGAAATTCAGGGTGTAGTTCTCAGCATGTTTGACGGAAGGACAAACCTGTCTATTCAGGTGGTAGACGAGGTAAAAAACTATTTCAAAGGCAAGGTGTATACCACAATAATACCTAGAAATGTCAGGTTGGCGGAGGCCCCCAGCCATGGCAGGCCTATAATTTATTATGATAAAAGATCCAAAGGGGCAGAGGCTTATACGGAATTGGCGGAGGAGTTTTTATATTTGGAAGAGGAAGTGATATAGATGTCAAAGGTTAAGAAAAGGGGGCTGGGAAAGGGATTGGGGGCACTTATTCCCGATATGATGAGCCTGGATATAATAGAGGAAGATGCCGGCGATGAAAAAATTCAAATGATTGATGTTGATAAAATCCATCCTAACCCTGATCAACCGAGGAAAAAATTTGACAAGGAAAGTATGGAGGAATTATCGAATTCTATTAAAACACATGGAATAATACAGCCCATAATTATAGTGAAGGATTCGGAAGGATATATGATTATTGCAGGTGAAAGAAGATGGAGGGCGGCAAAAAATATTGATTTGGAAGAGGTCCCTTGTATAGTTAAACACTATACGGGAAAACAGCTCCTGGAAGTTTCGTTAATTGAAAACCTGCAGAGAAAGGACCTGAATGTCATAGAGGAAGCGAGAGCATACAGGTATCTGATGGACCAATATAACGTTACACAGGAGCAACTTTCGGGAGCCCTGGGGAAAAGCAGATCCTACATAGCCAATATACTGAGATTGCTTCGATTGGATGAAAGGGTAATCAACTATATTATAGAAGAAAAAATAAGCGGGGGACATGGCAGAGCAATACTCGGCATAGAATCTAAAGAAAATCAACATAAACTGGCACAAAAAGTAATCAGCGACAGTCTTAGCGTAAGACAAGTAGAACAGCTGGTAAAAAACCTGACAACTCCTATAGAGGAGGAAAAAAGAAAGGAAAAAGAAAAACCTAAAGACACTTTTTTAATTGAAATTGAAAAAAATCTGAAATCCTTGCTCGGGACAAAGGTAAATATCATAAGAGGTGCAAGAAAAGGCAAGATAGAAATAGAATATTATAATGAAGAAGACCTGGAAAGAATAATAAACCTGCTCAGCCAGTAGTGAAGGACCTGAGTGACAAAAGGGGATGTCAGACTGTGTGAAAAGGCACTTTTCTCGCTTTTTGTCATTGCTATGAAAGCCCCACATTTTTGTCATCCTGAGACGAACAGGATTAGCTTGACCCGCGAAGGATCTATATTTTACAATAATGCTTTCGTTTATCGTGGTGTG
>JAAZJW010000358.1 GCA_012800145.1 Clostridiales bacterium
AAGGTAAGGGTATAAGGGATTTTCCTTTGCTCCTTACCTTTAATAATATGCTAGGAGGAGTTAACATGGGTATAACCGCAGTAATGGTCAAGGAATTAAGAGAAAAAACGGGTGCTGGTATGATGGATTGTAAAAAGGCACTGATAGAAACTGAGGGTAATATAGATAAGGCAATTGAGGTGCTCAGGGAAAAAGGGCTGGCCGCTGTTGCTAAGAGGGCGGGAAGGACAGCCGCCGAAGGCCTGGTGGAGGCATATATACATAGAGGAAGAATCGGAGTACTGGTAGAAGTAAATTCCGAAACCGATTTTGTTGCCAAAAATCAGGAGTTCAAAGATTTTGTGAAAGACATTACCCTACAAATTGCTGCCTCGAATCCGCAATATGTAAGCCGGGAACAGGTAGAAGAGGGGATTATTGAGAAGGAAAAAGAAATTTTGAGAAAACAGGCTCTAAATGAAGGAAAGCCCGAAAAAATAGTAGACAAAATGGTTGAAGGAAGAATGGAAAAATTTTTTAAGGACATATGTTTATTAGAACAGCCGTTTATTAGGGATCCCGATATTACAGTGGGTGACCTATTGACCGGGATGATTTCTAAAATCGGCGAAAATATTTCCATCAGGAGATTTACGAGATATGAAGTAGGAGAAGGCATAGAAAAGAAGGAAGAAGATTTTGCTGGGGAAGTTGCTAAACAGATGGGCAATAATTAACTACCATGCACATTAAAGAGAACACTGCAGTGTTCTCTTTTAAACTACTTTTTCCATGTTAAATGAAGGTTTTTTATAATAGCTAGCGAATGTTAGTATTAGTGGAGGAGGATTTGGTATAATGCAGTCTCAATATAAAAGAGTGTTATTGAAGTTGAGTGGAGAGGCTCTGGCAGGGAAACAAGGGTTTGGTTTAGATTTTAATATACTTAACAATATTTCCTCCCAAATTAAGGACATTGTAAACATGGGGGTCCAGGTGGCCATAGTGGTCGGTGGCGGAAATTACTGGAGAGGCAGGACCGGGGAGGGTATGGACAGAACTACTGCAGATTATATGGGAATGATGGCAACGGTTATAAATGCTCTAGCCCTACAAGATGCTTTGGAAAATTTGGATGTAGTAACTAGGGTTCAGAGTGCTATAGAAATGAGGCAAATAGCGGAACCGTATATAAGGCGAAGAGCTATCAGACATCTCGAAAAAAATCGTGTAGTTATATTCGCTGCCGGTACAGGAAATCCTTACTTTACTACTGATACGGCTGCGGCTCTGCGTGCAGCTGAAATCGAGGCGGAGGTAATATTGTTGGCTAAGAAGGTTGATGGGGTCTATTCTGCCGATCCGTCTATTGATGGGTCAGCTATAAGATTTGATCAATTAACGTACATCGATATTTTACAGAGGGGATTAAAGGTAATGGATTCGACTGCGACATCCTTGTGTATGGATAATGCGATACCGATTAAGGTTTTTGACCTGGATAATGCAGGAAATATTAAAAAGGTCATATGTGGGGAACAAATAGGGACATATATCCATAATTAATACAGACAGTCCAGACAGTCCGGATACCCAAGATGTTTGATAAATATATTAAACCGGGTGGGTGGGGTTGTTCCACGATTAAAACCAAAATCTAAGGTATCCCTGTCAGATGTAGAAATTGGATACTGAAATAATAATAAATATTTATATTATGCGAGGAGGAGATATCATGAAACTGGAGGTATATACAGATTTAGAGAAAAGCATGAGCAAGGCCATCGACTCACTTAGAGGGGATTTTGCAAGCATCAGAGCGGGGCGTGCAAATCCGGCAATGCTGGATAGGATTAATGTAGATTATTATGGGACGCCTACCCCCATTAAACAAATAGCGTCCATAACGGCTCCGGAACCAAGACTTATTACAATCCAGTCCTATGACCCATCGGCTATAAAAGATATAGAAAAAGCGATTCTGAAGTCAGATTTAGGTGTTAATCCTTCTAATGACGGAAAAATTATCAGAATTGTTATTCCGCAACTGACAGAGGAAAGAAGAAAGGACCTTACAAAGGTAGTCAGAAAAACAGCAGAAGAAAGTAAAGTAGTTATAAGGAATGAAAGGCGTGCCGCGAATGATAAATTAAAAAAGATGGAAAAAGACAGTGAGCTCACCGAAGATCAATTAAGGGTTGCACTTGATGAAGTACAGAAAATAACAGATAAATTTATAAAGACTATAGATGATATGACTGAACAGAAAGAAGAAGATATCATGGAGGTATAAAGTGCCGGATGTTGTAGGACATAAACTTGAAAAGGCCCTGCATATGCTGGAAGGGCATGGATTTGAAATAGTAATAAAGGAGACTTTCGGTAGAAAGAATACAAGAACCGGTGAAGCAAGAGTAATAAGACAAAGAATATATAAAGATAATATATTACAATTAATAATAGCATATTTTTAAGCCCCCACATGGGGGTTTAAAAATGATTGGGGTGAAGATAATGTTTAAAGGTTTATGGAATAATTCCAAAAAAACTAGAGTACCTTCTAATATTAACATGAACTCCATACCTAAACATATAGCAATTATAATGGATGGAAATGGTAGATGGGCTGCCGAACGTATGCTTCCGAGAAATATGGGGCATAGAGCGGGTGTAGAAGCTCTGAGGGATGTAATAAGGACTGCTTCTAACATTGGAGTAAAATACCTAACCCTTTATGCCTTTTCCACAGAAAATTGGAAAAGGCCTGATTCTGAAATATCTATGTTAATGAAACTTTTAATTGAATATCTGAGAAAAGAGGTAGAAGAACTGCATTATAATAGTGTAAAAATTCAGACAATAGGAGATATAGAACAACTGCCAAATGAAGTGGTGAAGGAAATAGACAGAGCCACAACTAAAACCAGGCTTAATAACGGCCTTCATGTTAACATAGCTTTGAACTATGGTGGGCGCTCGGAGATACTCAACGTTATAAAACAAATCGGCAGAGAAATCAGGGATGGAAAAATCCAGGTAAATGAAATAAACGAGGAACTGGTGGAAACCTTGCTTTATACTGCTAATATACCTGATCCGGAATTGTTGATCAGAACCAGTGGAGAAATCAGGTTGAGCAATTTTTTATTATGGCAATGTGCATATTCGGAATTTTGGTTTACAGATATATATTGGCCGGACTTTAAGGGGGAACACCTACTTGAGGCCATATCGGACTATCAAAATCGCCAAAGAAGATTTGGTGGGATATAGGGGTGATGGGGTGCTCAAAAGAATTATTTCCGCAATTATCGGATTACCATTTTTATTAGC
>JAAZJW010000359.1 GCA_012800145.1 Clostridiales bacterium
CAAATAATTGTATACATTAACTACAGGATGTGGTATCATTCTATTAGTAGAATAATTAAGAATGTGGCACAAAATGACACGGGTGTGACACCCAAAAACTAACCGGGGGGAGATTGCAAAATGTTACGTATAAAACAATTGCGGCGAGAAAAAGGCCTGAAACAGGAAGAATTGGCAAAAGAATTCGGTATAGCGCAACAAACCATAAGCAATTATGAAAAAGGAATACGTGAACCCGATATTACTACATTAAAAAATATGGCAGATTTTTTTGATGTATCCTTGGATTACCTTTTAGGAAAGACAGATATCAGAACACCTATAGAAGCATTAGCCCTCAGCAGATCTGATGGGTACGAAAACGGTTTGCCTGAGGAGGCAATGAAAGAAATTGAACTTTTTAAGGAGTTTATCAGACACAAATATTTGAATAATACTGAACAATAGTTTAGCAATGGTGGAACCATTGTTCCGGCTATTGTTAACAGGGGGGGTAACAGCAGGTTTTATGAAACTTGAAATGTTGTTTGATTTAATAGAAAAGGAAAATATTATTGTTGAGTATGTTGACTTTTCACCTACCATACAGGGCATCTACTATAAGGAGGACGGGTGCCCACCTACAATAGGTATCAATGAAAACATAGTATCTGACAAAAAATTATTTACTTGCGTACTTGCGGAGGAATTGGGTCACCATTTCACTTCCATTGGTGACTCTTCCGCAGAATGTTACAGCTTTGCTGATACAATAAATTTAAACAAAACGGAAGTTGCCGCCCTAAAATGGGCTACAAAATACCTGATCCCCATGGATGAAATTGTAGACGCTATGAAAAATGGAATTAAAAATATGGGGGAACTATCAGATTTTTTAGGTGTAACCAATGAATTCTTGTTGGAAAGGTTCAGGTTTATAGCCAAAAAACAAACATACATTAAGATAGAGGACAATCTGTTTATTGTTCTTGCGCATTTACCAAATGTCTATTTGTTTAGAGGATTTTATGGAAATGAAGAAGACAATAATGAATCAGTAGCAGAAGACAAAACAAATTATGGCGTCTAAAACTGTTCTATTCCCGCAGTCCCGGAAATGGAGTAATTTTCACCGGGATGTTGTTAAATATCCGGGTTGCTAATACAATAAATAGATTATTAAAATTAGAAAGGGGATTTGTTATGTCCAAATTTATAGAAGTAAAACCCGAAGAGTTTAATGGAAATCCGTTCAAGCTTATAGGTAGGGATGGTATGCTGATTACAGCCGCAAGAGATGGGAAAGTCAACACTATGACAGCAGGTTGGGGAGGCTTTGGGGTGATGTGGGGAAGAAATGTTGCCTATGCAGTTATACGTCCCCAGCGTTATACAAAGGAATTTGTAGACAGTTCAGACACCTTTTCATTGACCTTTTTCGGCAGTGATAAAAAAGAAATGCTGAATTATTTAGGCACAACCTCCGGCAGGGACGAGGATAAAATTAAAAAATCAAACCTTACAGTTATCTACGATGATGCCACCCCATATTTTGAGGAAGCAACTGTGGCTGTTTTATGTAAAAAACTTTTCACACAGGATTATAAACCGGAGTCCTTTATAGAAAAAGGGATTATAGATAGGTGGTATCCTGCTTCCGATTTCCATACATTATACATAGCAGAAATTATAAAAATATTTGTGAAAGAATAAAGGATTATGGGATGCTTTGGGGATAAAAGAACCCCCGTTTTTGGGGATCCTCTGACGTCAGGCTGTGTGAAAAATGTCATCCTGAGCGAA
>JAAZJW010000360.1 GCA_012800145.1 Clostridiales bacterium
AAGGGGTGGCAGTAACAGGTTTATCCATGAAATTGATTCTGAGGCGGTTATTTATATTAATGGAAGGGTTGCAGCCGTGGAACAATTAGAAAAAGGACAAATAGTAACTGCTGTGATTGAAAACGGTGTTATTACAGACATTAAGGCACTTTCGGATAAGAAAATATTGGAAGGCTATTTTTTCTATTACTTACAAGGGTATGAGCAAATTCCCAGGGTATCCGTTAAGGATGACAGGGATGAAGCACATAGTTTTTTACTTACTGATAACAGCAGGGTATATTTTATGGGTAAAGCAGTTCATATAAGTGACCTAAATCAGGGTGACGTGGTTACTGTTACATATATTGATGATGAGGTAGTAAAGATAGAAGCCGAACCAAAGGAAAAATATTTTGAAGGTATAGTTAAGGCAAAGAATGATAAAAAGGGTGAATATGCCCTGGAAGTATTGTTGGATGATAAAACTGTTGAAATTTTTAATGTTGATTCCAAGGCAACCTTAAAAAGGGACAAAAGGTCTGTGGATTTTAAGGATATTAAAATAGGAGATGAAGTGGAGATTGTCACAGAGTATAAAACCATAACCTCCATAAATGCTTTTAGCATAAAAAGGACTGTAGAGGGTTATATTAAAAAAATGGCCATTGGACAAAAACCGGAACCGATAGAGATAATTGTTGAAAAATATGATGGAACCGCGGAAATTTTCGAATTGACTCCCGATACGGTGATAAGGGTTGAAGAAGAAAGGGCAGGCATCTATGATCTGAGACTGAACTATGAAGTTGAACTGGAGATAGAAAATGATGAAGTATTATGGGTAGAGGCTTATCAAAAGTTTCAAAGTTCCATTTATAGCGGTAAAGTTGTATATATAAATGTCAGAAAAGATGTTTTAGAACTTGAAGCCAAGAATCGCGAAGAAATAGAAATTTATGTAGACAATGAAACTATTTATAACGATGAAGATGGATACTTAATTGAACTTAGGGACATATATGTTGGTGATGAAATAGTTGTAGTTGCGGAGGATAAAGGTCATTATACTACGGCGAAAAGGGTAATAGTTATTACACGAAGGTAAAGATATAAGGGGATCAATCCCTTGTATTTTAAAAATAAAATTGGAAAGGGTTAGATTCTGAATGCGTCTGTCTGATAGAGAGGTAAAAGCAATCAAAAAAGTGGTAGGGGACATTGATAAGGATGCACATATTTATCTTTTTGGTTCCAGAGCAAACAGCGATGCAAAAGGTGGAGACATTGATTTACTAATACTGTCTCAAAAGTTGACGCAAGGGGATTCAGGAAAAATCAGATACAGATTATGGGATATTATCGGGGAACAGAGAATTGATATTTTTATTACCGAGGATACCACCCATCCATTCGCGAGGATTGCTTTGAAGGGGGGCATATTGCTATGAGAAGAGCTGAAAAACAGTTATTGGCCGAGGAATTAACATTGTTAGAGTACGCTAACGATATGCTGACCTATTCCTATAACACATGCAAAAACATTGGCATAAGGGAGGATTATACCTTCGGAGAATTAGACAAATTCGAAGCCTTGACCAGCCGTTTTGCCAGGATCAGCGATATGCTGATACAGAAGATATTCAGATTGATTGATATTATAGAACTGGAAAGGCCCGGTAGTGTGATTGATAGAATTAATAGGGCGGAAAAAAGAGGTCTTATATCCTCGGCAGAAGTTTTTAAGGAAATCAGATATATAAGGAATGACATTTCCCATGAATACATTCCGACAGCTATTGAACAAATGTTCACAAGGGTGTTGGAATTGACGCCATATCTTATAGATAGTGTTGACAGGGTAAAAAAATATTCCGAAACAATTATTGGTGAAAATAAATAGAAATCCGTGCAATAAAAAACATCCTGACACCATATTAGATTCGGGACGTTCCTTGTCGCATTATATTAATTATTGCCGGAAAAATTATGATATTGTAGTTTATGATAGCAAAATATATGGTATAATTTTAAATAATGGATTGGGGAAACCGGGGCAACATATAGGAAAGGGTTGCGGCCGAGAATGTGAACAGGGGAGGATATAAATTGAAAAAAATTTTTTCACTGTTGTTAGGCGGTATAATACTGATTTCAAGTTTAATGCCCTTTATAGCAGAAGCAGATAATTCTTATGATGCGATTATAGACGAGGTAATCGGCAAGGTAATGGAGAAAAAGGCAAAAGGGGACAGCTTTTACTATGATTTAATGGTTAAATATAAAGATAGAATTGTTGATAAGGATATACTACCAATTCTGTACAATGATGTTCTGACAGATACACAACGTGCAAAAATAGAAAATGAATATGGAAATGTGATGGACGAGTTTAACAACATAAGTGATTCAGATATAGAAAATATAAAAAACAAAATAAATGCTGTTGTATCGAATAGTGGAGGTTCATCCACGGGGGGTGGGGGGTCTTCTGCTACCCGACCAAAAGAAGATGACAAAAAAGAGGACAAAACTGAGGAAGTAAAAAAACCGGAAGAAAATAAGCAGGATGAAATAGAGGAAACTGTAATTAAGGCAGATTTTACTGATATCTCATCCTTATGGCAGGAAGCTCAAGATGCAATTAATTTTATGGCCGACCGTGGAGTACTTCAAGGAAAGGCAAAAGGCATATTTGCACCGAATGATTCTATTACCAGAGCGGAATTTGCCAAAACAGTGGTGGTATTGCTAGAATTAGAAAATGATATAACAACTGCCGGCAGGGATTTTAAAGATGTAGATAAAGATGAATGGTACCATGAATACATACAGATTGCTTTTAAACATGGAATAATAGAGGGAAGAAATGAAGAAACATTTTCCCCGAATGATTTTATTACAAGACAAGAAATGGCGGTAATGGCTGCACGTATAATGGAATTGACGGATAATATGGAGATATTGCTGCCTTTACAGATAAAAGAAATGATACAAGCATATGGAGACAATACACAAATAGCGGATTGGGCAGAAGTAGGCATGGCGTTAGCGGTTAAAAACAAAATAATTCGGGGTAAGGAGGGGGAAAGATTGGCACCAAAAGATAATGCGACAAGAGCGGAAGCCGTTGTCATATTGAAAAGGCTTTATGATTTTTTAAAAAGCCGATATATAAATTATAATTAGGTGAGTTGGAATTAAAATGAGGGTATAATTAGTCATAAAGGGGGTGGAAGAAGGAAGATAAAAATCAAGACGTGGAGAAAGAAGAAGGAATCGAAGTAAAAAAGGGGGATTAAAATGAAGAAAAAAATATCAATTGCTTTAGTATTGGCAATAGTTTTGTCCATGTTCAGTGGATTTACATATGCGGAAACAAATCAGGCAGCTTTAGCTTTAGATGATCCAGCAGCACATAATTTTGTCAATATCATGAGAACAAATGTTGACAGGCTTGAACCGACTGACATGTGGGCTTTAAAAGGGATAATTGGGAAACTGAAAGATCAAAAAACAACTATTATAGATGGCATTTTGGATTTAATAGAAACCTCTAACTTTGGTGCCGAGTTGAAAGCAATTGGTGTGAACAACGAAAGTAAAAATTTAATAATAAGTAAGGCTAGTGATGTAAAAAATGCAATTAATTTTGGACATCTGGTTACTGAGTTACTATTAACAGGAAGTAATTTTGGTGACAATAGAAAATTGGCAGATATAAGAAAAGATTCTGAATCCTCTAGTAAAACATTGGGAAGCTTGGCTAATGAAATAGCTAGTGCTTTACTAGAAAATGA
>JAAZJW010000361.1 GCA_012800145.1 Clostridiales bacterium
AAAAACTGCCGGGGCAAATGGGTAACAGAAGGGTAACTGTCAGAAATCTGGAGATTATCGAGGCGGATGTCGAAAGGAACCTGTTGCTTGTAAAAGGTGCGGTTCCGGGACCCAGAAAGGGTTTAGTGACAATCAGTGAAAGCACCAAGCAAAATAAATAATCCGGCATGGGGAAGGAGGAGCCTAAATGCCTAAAGTAGCTATATACAATATTTCAGGAGATAAAATCAGCGAAATAGAACTGAACGATGATGTATTCGGGGTAGAGGTAAACGAATACGCGTTACATGAAGTTGTAAAAAATCAACTTGCGAACAGGAGACAAGGGACCCAATCAGCGAAAACAAGAGCCGAGGTAAGGGGCGGCGGTAGAAAGCCCTGGAGACAAAAAGGAACGGGCAGAGCGCGTGTAGGAAGTATTCGTTCTCCTATATGGGTTGGCGGCGGTGTTACATTTGCGCCGAAACCAAGGGATTATAGTTATAAGCTTCCCAGAAAAGTAAGGAAATTAGCTATGAAATCCGCACTTACCACAAAGGTAAATAATGATGAAATTATAGTGCTGGATGAATTGAATATGCGGGCCCCGAAAACAAAAGAGATGGTAACCATTCTAAAGAATTTAAATGTAGATAAAAAGGCACTTATAGTAACGGACGGAAAGAATGAAGAAGTTTACAAATCCACAAGAAATATTCCGGGGATTAAAACAGCATCGGTTAACACATTAAATGTGTATGATATTTTAAAATATGACAAATTCATTATTACAAAAGATGCCGTTCAAAAAGTGGAGGAGGTGTACGCGTAATGATAAATCCACATGATGTTATCATAAGGCCGATAATTACCGAAACCAGTATGAACGAAATGGCAAACAAAAAATATACATTTGTTGTTGACAGAAGAGCTAACAAGGTCGAGGTTAAACGGGCTGTTGAGAAAATATTCGATGTAGAAGTAGAAAAGGTAAATACCATAAATATGAGAGGTAAAATAAAGAGAATGGGCGCGAACAAGGGAAAGCGTACAGATTGGAAAAAGGCTGTTGTAAAACTAACACCGGAGAGTAAGGAAATTGAATTCTTCGAAGGTATGTAATTGCTAAACTGAAAAGAGAAGGAGGGAAATCAAGATGCCTATCAGAAAATTAAAACCCACTTCACCGGCCAGAAGACAGATGACAGTTTCAACTTTTAGGGAAATAACCAAAACAGAACCGGAAAAATCATTGTTAAAGCCCCTCAAAAAGAGTGGCGGTAGAAACGTACATGGAAGGACAACCGTACGCCATAGGGGTGGCGGACAAAAGAGGCATTATAGGATTATTGATTTTAAGAGGGATAAAGATAGGGTGCCCGCGAGGGTTGCCGGCATAGAATATGATCCGAACAGGTCGGCTAACATTGCATTGCTCCACTACGTCGATGGGGAGAAAAGATATATTATTGCTCCACACGGTTTAAAAGTAGGAGACATGTTAGAATCCGGTGCCGGTGCGGACATTAAGGTGGGCAATGCCCTGCCGCTTCAAAATATACCTATCGGTACACATATTCATAACATAGAAATGAAACCCGGAAAAGGCGGGCAACTCGTCAGATCCGCAGGAAATACGGCACAATTAATGGCCAAGGAAGGCAAATATGCTCTGGTAAGACTGCCATCGGGTGAGGTCAGGTATATTTTATCAAGGTGTAAAGCAACGATAGGTCAGGTTGGAAACCTGGAACATGAAAACATCACCATCGGAAAAGCAGGTAAAAGCAGATATTTAGGCAGAAGACCTGCAGTCAGGGGTTCTGCTAAGAATCCTGTGGACCATCCGCACGGTGGAGGAGAAGGCAAGGCTCCTATAGGAATGCCGGCTCCCGTTACGCCATGGGGTAAACCTACAATCGGATTCAAGACCCGTGACAGGAAAAAAGAATCAAATAAATTTATTGTATCCAGAAGGAAGAAATAAGACTTTATCGATAAACTATCGGAGGGAGGAAAAGTAATGGGTAGATCGTCTAAAAAAGGACCTTTCGTCCATAGAGGACTTCTTAAAAAGATAGAAGAAATGAACGAAAAAAATGAAAAAAGAGTAATCAAAACATGGTCTAGGGCGTCCACAATTTTTCCACAGATGATCGGCCATACAATCGCCGTTCATGACGGGAGACGACATATTCCCGTATATGTAACGGAAGATATGGTAGGTCATAAACTCGGCGAATTTGCTTTAACAAGAACCTACAGAGGGCATGGGGATATCGAAAAAACCACCAGAAGAAAAGAACTGAAAGAAGAAGGTTAGATTTTCCATTGAGGAAGGAGGTAATTGTTGTGGAAGCTAGAGCAACCGTCAAGCATGTGAGAATTGCACCAAGAAAGGCACAATCAGTTGCTAATCTTGTAAGGGGTAAAAAGGTTGATGAAGCATTGGCGATTTTAAAATACACCCCCAGAGGAGCAGCCTCAGTCATTGAAAAATTGGTAAAATCCGCTGTAGCAAATGCTGAGAATAACTATAATATGGATGTGGATAATTTATATATTTCTGAAATATATGCAAACCAGGGCACTACGATGAGAAGATTCAGGCCGAGAGCTTTTGGCCGTGCAGCAGCTATAAGGAAAAGAACCAGTCATATCGGAGTTGTATTAAAAGAAAAACAAATTTAAGGAGGGGAAAGAATGGGTCAAAAAGTAAATCCGCATGGATTGCGTGTTGGTATAATCAGAGACTGGGATACAAAATGGTTCGCTAATAAAAGAGATTTTAGTGATCTTCTTGTAG
>JAAZJW010000362.1 GCA_012800145.1 Clostridiales bacterium
GGAAGATGGGGAAAAACCTGGCGGAAATTTCAGCACAACTATGAAGGTTTATGATAGTTTAGGCAATGCGCATAATGTAGAGGTAGCCTTTGTGAGAATCGAAGATAAGGATGATAACCGTCAATTCGATGTATATATAACAAAGGTTGATGATTGTCCTGTACAAGAAACAGGGGAAACACCAGACCCACCCGTGGATCCACCGGGGAAAAATATAGGAACATTGGAATTTGACACTTCGGGTCAGTTAACAAAGGATGATGATAGTGGTAAAAAGATAGTAACAATAACTATAAAAGATGGAACCGAAGACCCGCCCAATCCATCAGTTTCGTTAACAACAGAAACTGGGGGGGGAAATGATGGGACTTTTCAAGGTGCGAAAGCATTAACTTTTGTTTTAGATTTCACAAATCTAAAAAGCTACGCTGCCCAATCTGACGCCGCAGCCCTAAGCGTAAACGGCTGCCCAAGCGGAAAGTTAGATGAATTTACTATTTCATCCACAGGAGAAATAGAAGCAGTGTTCAGCAACGGCCAGACAAAAATATTGGGAAGGGTCGGGCTTGCAAATTTTAAAAACCCGGCGGGCTTACTCAGGGAAGGTTCCAATATGTACAGAGAAACGGCCAACTCGGGGATACCCATGTTCGGATCCCCGGCAACAGGCGGTTTTGCAAACCTACAGCCGGGCTCACTAGAGATGTCAAATGTAGATTTAGCCAGGGAGTTCACGGACATGATCACCACACAGAGAGGTTTTCAGGCCAATTCCAGGGTCATATCGGTCAGTGACGAGATGTTGCAGGAATTAGTCAATATGAAGAGATAAACTTAGCAAATGTATAAAAACAGATTAAATATAACTGCGGGGATGGACAACCCTGTCCATCCCGGGCAGACATATGGGTCTGCCCCTACGGGGAAACAACATTTTTATCTACCGCAGCATAGACAATATATGTGAATTTTAATTGAATGAAACAAGCAGAAATAATATTTTCAGTGTTTTTAACAATCCGGCTTATCTTAACTCATTTGGGTTAGGGCAGGGAAAGGATGATGGGATGATCAAACTTACCAGAATGAATAAGAGTGAATTTTTTCTAAACGTAAATTTAATAGAAATTATTGAGGAAACTCCGGATACGGTTGTTACACTGACCAACGGGCATAAAATGATAGTGACTGAAAGTGCGGAACAAATAATCGAGAAAATAATTGAATATAAAAGAAAAATATATATTCATGATATAGATATAATAAAGCGTTATTGACAACAAAGCCAGACTGGAATTTTTAGTCCCATTTGTTACACATAAAGTTTATCATGTGTGAGGATTCATCATGTATGTTGGGAAATGAGGTGGAGAGATGGATATAGCAACAATACTCGGCATAGCTGTGGGAATAGTGTTTGTCGTTGGAGGGATTTTAGCAGACGGATCCATAATAGATTTTTGGGATCTGGCCTCTATTTTTATCGTCCTTGGTGGAACCTTGGCTTCCACCTTGGTGGCATACCCTTTAAAGAGTATGTTGGAGGCGGTTAAGATAGCGGGAAAGGCCTTCAGAAGTCAGGAAGAGGATCCCCATGAAATAATTGTCCAAATTAATACCCTTGCTAATATTGCAAGAAAAGAAGGTTTATTAGCCTTAGAGGAGGTATCTGAGGACATCGGTGAAGAATTTTTAAAGAAAGGTGCCATGTTGATTGTAGACGGAACAGATCCGGAGTTGGTAAGAAATTTACTGGAAACGGAATTGTCTTTTATAGAAGAAAGGCATACAAAAGGACAGGGAATATTTGAAGCTATGGGAGCATATGCCCCTGCATTTGGTATGATAGGTACCTTGATAGGGCTTATAAATATGCTTAAAAGGTTAGATGACCCCGGTTCTGTAGGTCCCAGTATGGCGGTTGCCTTAATTACTACCTTTTATGGTTCCGTATTGGCTAACCTGGTATTCATACCTATTGCTAATAAGCTCAAGCTAAAAAGCAGGGAAGAGATACTGAGGAAGGAAATTATGGTTGAAGGGTTACTGTCGATACAGGCCGGTGAAAACCCGAGAATCATTGAAGAAAAGCTGAAAGCGTTCTTACCTCCTAAGGCACGCGTAGGTCTTCAGTATAAACAGCAGGAGGGTGTTGAGGTATAATGTCAAGAAGAAAACAGTCAAATCAGACAGGATCCCAATCCGGTGCTCCGGCTTGGATGACTACTTTTGCTGATATGACTACTCTATTACTTTGTTTTTTCGTATTATTATTCTCCTTTTCAACTATAGACGTACAAAAATTCCAGGCCCTGATTCAATCTTTTCAGGGTTCAATAGGCATACTAGATTCAGCAGGAGTCTTAATCGAAACGGACGACTTTGCTACAGATATAACGGATGATAATTTGTCCATGAGGCAAATGCAAGAAATGGAAGACTTTGTAAAGCTTCAGGGGATTTTGGAAGAATATCTGGAAAGTTATGATCTCGAATCTGATGTGTTTGTAACTCAAGAAAGTGCAGGACTTGTCTTGCGCTTTAAGGATAATGTATTGTTCGATTCGGGAAAAGCTGAACTAAAACCGAGGTCAAAAGAAATTTTAAGTGATATTTCCGTGTTTTTGCAAAATCCGGAATTTATTAAAAAGTCCATTCGCATAGAAGGGCATACAGACACTGTAAAAGTTATACCAAATTTATTATATCCTACTAACTGGGAACTATCTACGGGTAGGGCCTCTAATGTAACAAGGTATTTAATTGAAGAACTGGGTTTGGCGCCGGAACGTTTTTCTATAGCAGGTTACGGTGAATATCACCCCGTCGCTCCTAATGATACGGCAGAAAATAAATCAAAAAATAGAAGAGTTGACATTGTAGTACTGAGATCTACATACGATCATTTAAAATCCGACTAATGTAAGAATGGGGGGCAGGCTATGAATTTAGGGAAAATAATGTTGTATATGTTGATTGGTTTTATAATATCAGGTGCAATTTTTGGGACTTTATTTTATTTTTTTAGCGGCAAGCAAAAAGGTGAAATTGCTGTAAGTTATAGGACATATCAGTATGATGTCGGCGAATTTTCTACCAATTTGGGGAGTACAAGAAATTATTTCAAGGGTA
>JAAZJW010000022.1 GCA_012800145.1 Clostridiales bacterium
AAATACAACCGATAAAAATTATGCAATAGAAAATATGTTCAATAGAGAAGGAATTCCCGGGTTTTAGACGTATTATACTTAAGAAGGTTTTTTAATCTTTAATATAACATAATATAAACATTTTTAAATAGCTATAATATAATGGGAAGGTTGAAGCTGATGAGTCTACTTATTAGAAATATTACAGAACAAGCGGAGGAAACCTCGCTGTCCCCTTTTGCTCAGATCAGTAAAAACACTAAGGGAAGAACAAACCCGGAGCAGGAGTGTAACATTCGTACGGCATACCAAAGGGACAGAGACAGAATAATTCATTGCCAATCCTTTAGGAGCCTAAAAGGGAAGACCCAAGTATTTATTGTAAATGAGGGTCTTTTCAGGACAAGGCTCACCCATACATTGGAAGTCAATCAAATCGCTCGCACTGTGGCAAGAGTATTGAAGTTAAATGAGGATTTGACAGAGGCGATAGCCATAGGTCATGATCTTGGACATACATGCTTTGGCCATATGGGGGAATACGTGCTTAACAGGATGAGTGGAAAATTCAAACATAATGAACAGAGCCTTAGGGTTGTGGATGTCTTGGAACGCGATGGAAAAGGATTAAACCTGACTTTTGAGGTAAGGGATGGAATACTGAACCATACAGGACCTAACAAACCCAAAACACTGGAAGGAAAACTGGTGAGACAGGTGGATCGCATAGCCTATTTATGTCATGATGTCCAGGACAGCATCAATGCGGGTATTTTTGGTATGAAAGATTTGCCGGCCGTTGTGTTAGAGGGGTTAGGGGAAAGTCATAGCGAAAGAGTTAATACATTTGTGACCGATATGATAAATACAACAAAGGACAAGTTCAGTGAAGGGACAGATATTGACATTTATCAAGGTAAGGAAGTTCTGGAGGCAATGAATGTTTTAAGAAACTTTATGTTTAAAAACGTTTATTATGGGGAATCATGTTCACAGGAAAAAAAGAAAGCAGAATTTATTGTGGAATCCTTGTACACTTATTTTATAAATCACCCCGAAGAGATGCCCCTCAAATATTATAGCAGTACGAACGAGGAAGGTTTGGAGAGAGGTGTAACTGACTTTATTGCATCATGCACAGATTCTTATGCTATTCAACTTTTTTATGATAAATTTGTACCTTAATAGTAAATACTTAAAATTACCAAGTAAATATTTTCAATTATATTTTTGGGAGTTAGAGAAGGAATTAACAGTGTTAATGTCGAACGGTATAGATATTGATAGGTGATTATAATGGGAAATTTTTTTTCTGAAGAGCTGATTAACGAAATAAAGGATTCAAATGAAATAGTGGATGTTATTTCTCAATATATACAAGTTAAAGCAGTAGGCCTCTCCTATAAAGCGCTATGCCCTTTTCATAATGAAAAAACTCCCTCTTTTATTATTAATCCGGAGAAACAAATTTATAAATGTTTTGGGTGTGGCGAAGGTGGAGATGTAATCAGTTTTATTATGAAAATGGAGAATCTGGATTTTATAGAATCTATAGAATTATTAGCTAAAAGGGCTAATATTGAAATTAATAGAACAGAATCATTGGAGGATATAAAAAAGCAAATTAAGGGAAAAAATCTCTATTACGAAATCAATAAAAAAGCAGGGCTATATTTTTATAAAAATTTGACTAAAAAACCTAACCCTGCTTTGAAATATTTACTAGAAAGAGGGCTCACTTCCGGAATATTAAAAAGCCTCGGGTTAGGTTATTCTATTGATAGTTGGAATAGTTTAATGCAATATTTACAAGAGGAGGGATATCATTTAAGTGATATTGAAAAATGTGGATTAATACGTCCCGGCAAGTCAGGGGGATATTACGATTATTTTCGTAATAGGATAATGTTCCCCATATTTAATGTAAGGGGGGAAGTAGTAGGATTCGGTGGAAGGGTAATCGATGATTCAATGCCCAAATATTTAAATTCACCGGAAACACAGGTATTCAGTAAAAGCAATATACTTTATGGCCTAAATTTTGTTCGTAGAGATACCAGAAACAGGCAAATAATACTGGTTGAGGGTTATATGGATGTTGTGGCCCTGCGTCAGGCAGGCTTTAAAAATGCGGTGGCTTCCTTAGGCACTTCTTTAACCGAGTTTCAGGGTAAATTGCTTAAAAAATACTGTGACGAAATTATAGTATGTTTTGATGGTGATGAAGCAGGGGAAAAGGCAACTATGAGAAGTCTTGACATATTAAATAAAATAGGCTGCCGGTTCAGGATCTTGGTTTTACCCGACAATAAGGACCCGGATGATTTTATAAAGCTTTACGGCAAAGACAAATTTCAGGAACATATTGATAATTCAATGAGTCTAATAGATTATAAGATATTTTTGGCAAGGAATGAGTATTTTGGGGATACTATAGAAGATAAAGTTAAACTTGCGAAGAAAATATCAGATATTATAAAGGATGTGAAAAGCCCGATAGAAAGGGAAGGCTATATTGAAAAAGTTGCAAACGAAACCGGTATTTCAAAAGAATCCATTAAACTCGAAATATTAAATAAGATCGGGAATACATTTGTTCATGGAAGTAAATTTAAATATAGTTCAGGTTACAGGAAAAGCAACAGCTATATAGAGATGGTGCCTCCGGTTGAACAAAAGGGACACATTATTGCGGAAAAACAGTTAATTAAGTTTATGATTACTGACAACAAACTAATAAGATATATATTAAACAGTATTTCGGCAGAAGACTTTTCTGTAGCGGAGCACCAGGAAATAGTGGCATATTTAGCCTCAAATATGGATAACATGAAGGATAAGAGGCTAGAAGAATTTTTTCCGCATTTGAAGGAGAATATTAATAAAATATTATTAACTGATATTGAATATATTGATTTGAACAATACACTAGATAAATATATTGTAAATCTGAAAAAATATAAATTGCTTTATAATATAAGAATATTAGAGGAAGAACAGCATAATATTGTCAATAATCCATGTTTAACTGAAGAAGAGGTTGAAAATAAATTGTTAAATATAGGGACAGAAATAATGAAGAAAAACACACAATTACAGAAGTTAAAACGCTCGATGAAGGGAGGTTAACAGCATTGAGTAACGTAAGGGATATAAAAAAGGAAAATATTAGAAAACTAGTGGAAAAAGGCAAAAAGAAAGGCGCAATTACTTATACGGAGATTATGGATGCACTAGAGGAAATTGAACTGGACAAAGACCAAATAGATGAAATATACGATAATTTTGCCACCATGGGTATAGATGTCATAGGAGGTAGGGAAGAAGATAGTGACGAAGATGAAGACGAAAAAATAGAAAAAACGGAAGAAGAACCTGTAGAAAATGATGTGAATTTATTAAAAGGGGTCAATGTGGACGACCCGGTCAGAATGTATCTAAAAGAGATTGGAAAGGTTGCTTTACTGACAGCTGAAGAGGAAGTTGATTTAGCGAAAAAAATGGCTGAAGGCGATGAAAAGGCTAAGAAAAAATTGGTTGAGGCAAATCTGAGATTAGTTGTGAGTATTGCAAAAAGGTATGTAGGCAGAGGAATGTTGTTTTTAGATTTAATACAGGAAGGAAATTTGGGGCTCATTAAGGCTGTAGAAAAATTTGATTATACAAAGGGATTTAAGTTTAGTACCTACGCTACTCGGTGGATACGCCAGGCGATTACGAGAGCAATAGCCGATCAGGCTCGTACAATCAGAATCCCGGTCCATATGGTAGAAACAATTAATAAGTTAATCCGTGTGTCTAGACAATTGTTACAGGAGCTGGGCAGGGATCCTAGACCTGAAGAGATAGCCCAAGAGATGGACTTTTCAGAAGAAAAGGTACGTGAAATTCTTAAAATCGCACAGGAGCCTGTTTCTTTAGAAACACCTATTGGTGAAGAGGAAGATAGCCACTTAGGGGATTTTATTCCTGATGATGACGCACCGGCGCCGGCAGAAGCAGCGGCATTTTCATTATTAAAGGAGCAGTTGATAGAGGTATTGGATACATTAACACCTAGGGAACAAAAAGTGCTAAGGTTGCGTTTCGGGCTCGATGATGGAAGAGCCAGAACCTTAGAAGAAGTGGGAAAAAAATTTGAGGTAACAAGAGAACGCATAAGGCAGATTGAGGCCAAGGCGCTAAGAAAACTAAGGCACCCAAGTAGGAGTAAAAAGTTAAAGGATTATTTAGAGTAGAAATTTATTCGATGTTATTTTATTAACATTTCCTTGAATAGCAAAAAAGTAGATTCGCGAAATGCGAATCTATTTTTAATAGGCCGATAATAGGGGTATTATATAATAACATAAATATGCCGAGTTACTTCTGTTAACGTTTCCTCCGGATATAATCGATCTTATTTTGAAGTTCTTCGTCAGATTCTTGTCTGTCCAATTGATCTTGCAGAATATGCATTACCTGATCGGCTTCCTCTTCCCATTCCTGGGTTGTGCCTCCCCAGCTAAAGCCTATCATTTCTCTTGGGGGTGTAACCTTTTTAGGTCTTTTTTCAGTATTCGGCATTAAATTACCTCCCTTATGTATAGTTTAGGAAAATCAGCTCCAAAATATTATGGTATGTTTTGTAAGAATAAATTGAGAGGCGGGTCTAAGATTGGGTATAAAGTTAACTGCCAGGTTGCAAAAAATAGCGGATCAGGTTACAATAGGCCATCGTGTTGCGGATATAGGAACGGATCACGGATATATTCCGATATATTTGCTAAAAAACAATATAAGTCCTTTTGTAATAGCAGGGGATATAAATGAGCGGCCCCTAAGATGTGCTGAAAATAATATTGAGGCTAATAACCTTGTAAATAGTATAGAAACCAGGTTGGGAAGCGGGCTCTCAATCCTACAACCAAAGGAAGTCGATACTGTTATTGTTGCAGGCATGGGTGGGCTGTTAATAAGTGAGCTGATAGATAATTCGAAAGAGATAGCACAAAATCTCAGCACACTGATATTTCAACCCATGCAAGCTCAGGCGGAACTAAGAGAATATCTGGTAAACAACGATTTTATCATAGAGAGGGACATACTGGTAAAAGAAGACCGTCATATATATGAAATTATTGTAGCTAAACCCGGAAAACAGGAAATATTAGACCCGATTTGTTATGAAGTTGGGTTTCATATAAATAGCAACCCAAGACCGTTGGCCATAGAATTTATTGCTAAAAAGATAAAAACAGCAAAAGAAATCATACAAAATATAAGTGAAAATGCTTCAGAATCTTCATTTGAGAAATTAAAAGAAATGAAAAATAAACTGAAGAGATTTGAGGAGGTGCTTTTGTGTCTGCAACGATAAGAACAATAACCGACATTGTTGAAAAACTGGCTCCCTTAAGTTATGCATATGAATGGGATAATGTCGGTCTGCAGCTGGGATGCAAAGAAGATACTGCAAACAAAATTTTAACAACATTAGAAATAACAGATGCTGTCTTAGACGAGGCGGTGGAAAAAGATGTTGATATGATTATTACCCACCATCCATTGATTTTCACCCCATTAAAAAACATCACGAAAGATGATATAAAGGGGGAAATTATTTATAAAATAATTCAAAACAATATTGCCGTTTATGCTGCCCATACGAACATGGATATAGCCCCCGGCGGATTAAATGATTATGTTGCACAACAATTGGATATACAAGATACAGAAGTTTTAGATATGAAGGAAAAAATCCTGTATTATAAACTTGTAGTTTTTGTTCCCTCGGGCTATGAAAAAAAGGTTGCGGAAGCTATCAGCATTGCAGGCGCCGGACATATAGGTAATTACAGCCATTGTACCTTCAGAACCGAAGGTATCGGCACCTTTAAACCACTTAAGGGCACAAATCCGTTTATAGGGAAACAAGAACAATTGGAAGAGGTGGAAGAAGTCAGGCTGGAAACTATAGTCCCCAAGGAAAAGCTTGAAGAAGTAATAAGAGCTCTGACAGACTCGCACCCATATGAAGAAGTAGCTTATGATGTTTATTCCCTGGTAAATGAGGGTCCTCCCAGAGGTATTGGAAGGTTCGGTAAATTAAGCCAACCGAAGACCTTAAAGGATTTGGCGGAGTATATTAAGTATCGAATGGACATCGAGCATATTGTAGTAGCGGGGAATTTAAAAACAGTTGTTGAAGAAGTAGCGGTTATTAACGGGAGTGGTTCAGATTTGATTCAGGCAGCACTGCACAAAGGGTGTCAATGTGTAATCACCGGGGATGTAAAATATCATGATGCTCAGGATGCCATCTCTCAAGCAATAAATGTGGTAGATGTTGGACATTATCATAGTGAGAAAATTTTTGCACATTTTATGGCGCAGTATTTAAAAAAAGAAGCGGACAAAAAGGGACTGAAAATTGATATAATAGAATCATCCATAAATATAAACCCGTTTCAAATCATATAGAAAAAGGTGATAAATTTGACAGAAGCAGTAATGCATACAGACGGAGGGGCTAGGGGCAACCCTGGCATAGCAGGAATAGGCATAGTTATAGAAGACAAAGATGGAAATTCAATAAGAGAAATTAGTCAATATATAGGTGAACAGACAAACAACATGGCGGAATACAAAGCCTTAAGTCGGGGGTTGGAAGCGGCACTGGATTTGGGAATAAAAAAAATTACTTGCTATTTAGACAGTGAACTGGTGGTAAAACAGCTCAAGGGGGAATATAGGGTAAAAAATGAACGAATTATTTCTATGTATAATATGGTTATGCCTTTGATTAAAGAATTTGATGATTTTAAGGTTATTCATGTAAAAAGGGAACTGAACAAAAAAGCGGATAAATTGGTCAATGAGGCGATTGACAATAGGTAAAACTTAACTTTATATTTTGTATAATTTTGAATGAAAAGTTAGTTTTTTATATAATTATTTTAAGCATTATCCATTTCACTACCTTATGATAATTAGATGAAAGGGAGGCCTGTGTTTTGTCTGAATCCCTTTAAAACCGAATATTTTTTGGAACAAAAAATTTTGATATTTACATAACTATCCACTAATTTATGGGTTTTGACATATGATCAGAAATGTGATAGAATTACATAGTTAAAAGATAATATTGTGAGTAAGTCAGATGATCGCGTGTTATATGCACGAGGAAAGTCTGGGCTCCACAGGGTAGGGCGCTGGATAACACCCAGTGGGGGTAACCCTAAGGATAGTGCAACAGAGAGATACCGCTATTGGGAGGTGGGAGGTTAGAACCTCTCGCTTCTCAATAGTAAGGCTGGAAAGGTGAGGTAAGAGCTCACCAGGGATTAGGCGACTAATCTGCTATGTAAACCCCGTCCGGAGCAAGACCAAGCAGGGA
>JAAZJW010000363.1 GCA_012800145.1 Clostridiales bacterium
AAATGGCCTAAAAACGAGATTCTTCGCTACACTCAGAATGACAAAAAGCGAGAAAAGTGCTTTTTCACACAGTCTGCCGTCCCCTTGTGTCCACTTTAGTAAATCTATATCAATGCCGTACTGAAATAACGTTCGGCTCTGTCTGCTAACACAGTCGCTATATTTTTATCTTTGCCATATTTTTTCGCTGCCTGCATTGAAGCCCAGACGTTGGCACCCGAGGATGTTCCCACGAGAAGTCCCTGCATTTTTGCCAATTTCCGTGCCGTTTGTATTGCATCATCATCCGTAACCTCTATCACTTCATCTACAAGGGAGGTATCCAATACCGGGGGAACAAAACCGTCACCGATGCCCTGAATTTTATGCAATCCCGGTTCGTGTCCTAAAAGTGCGGAGACATTTTTAGGTTCTACCGCCACAACAAGAATATCAGGATTTTTTTCCTTCAAAAATCTACCTACTCCACATAGAGTACCACCACTTCCCAGTCCTGAAACAAACATATCTATTTGGCCGTCTAACTGGTCCCATATTTCCCTGGCAGTGGTACGGTAATGAATTTCCGGATTATCGGGATTCTCAAACTGCTGGGGCACATAAATTGAAGAATCCGCTTCAGCTCTTTTTTCAGCTTCCTCAACTGTACCCGCGATATTCTTATCCGCAGGTGTAAGCACAAGCTCTGCCCCAAGTGCAGCAATAATTTTTTTTCTCTCTTCACTCATATTTTCAGGCATTATTATTACAACCTTGTAACCTTTTTGCACACCTACGAGTGCAAGTCCTATACCTGTATTGCCTGATGTCGGTTCCATTATGGTCATGCCGGGTTTTAGCCTGCCTTGCCTCTCGGCTTCTTCAATCATAAACTGTGCCACACGATCCTTTATACTCCCACCGGGATTCAGGAATTCGGCTTTGGCATATATATTCAGGCCCGTCATTTTTTTCAGGCTCATTATAGGTGTATCGCCTATCAGATCTAATACCGTTTCAGTTGCTTTCATCGTTCTGTCCCTTCCTTTTCATGTTTATTTTTAGGTGTTATGTTATCTATATAAGGATTATTATAAACGATATCAACCCATAATGCCAATTAATTTTACCCATGGAATTAGTTATTAACATAGATGATTATTAAATACTTCCACAGGTAAATACTGTTCCAATATACCAATTAATTTTTCATGGTCTTCTTTTCTGAAACGCAATTCATAGGAACCATGCCCCGAAAAAGATACTACAACATTTTTCTTCAGATCTATTCGCACCTTTTCTATTTTGTGCCAAGGGGCAAGAAACCCCATAAATGATCTGTTGTAACTGAATCCTTCTGAGGTTATGCCTGATTTAAACAAGGAAAGCCCAAAAACCATTGCTGCCAAAATCCCCAAAATATAATGGATGAACATATCAGCATAAAAATAGGTAATCCCAAGTATTACAATAATACCTACAATAGTAAATGCAATTTGGACTGTGCCCTTTCTGGTTGGTATCAGCAATATCCCCAAACATCTTATTTGATGAACAAGGATACCGGTGAATAATACACAAATAATAGCTGCTACCGCCGTATTCATTTCATCACTCCCAATCAGCCCTACCTATACGGCAAAGGGATATTTGTAGCTGTCCTTTCATTTCCAACCTTCTGTATTTTGTAGATACTTTCAGCTTTTATATCGGATGCTTTTATTGATTCCTTTATTTCTTCCAGATCTTCTTCTGCAAATTTTATAGCAAGTCCGCAATCATGTGTGACCATTCTTGGGGTAGGAATAACATCAAATTTATAGTTTTTATCTTTTAAAAACCGTGTAGCTGCAATAGCATGGTGTGTTGATTTGAACACTATCACATAGAAATCCATATTCTCCCCCCTTAACTATAATGCAGTTATACTTGGGGACCCTTCCCCATGCATAGGCCTGTTTCAAATATTTCAAATGTCAATCGTGCAACTTCCCTAATTTATTATATCATTTATAACAGAAGGGGTTTACATGAACGATTACGTCTTTTACATTTTCAATTTCTTCCTTGATTATGTTTTCTACTTCCCTGGCTATCTCATGTCCTTCCTGTACATTGATATCAGGGTCTACACATATGCTGATATCAACAAAAACCTTTGTGCCATGCCGACGAGTCCGCATATCGCTTATATTTTTGGTATCGGTCTTGCTAATAATAACCTTTTTTACATTATCCATTTCATCGGTGCATATAGAAATATCTATTAGCTGTTGGAAACAGTCCATAAAGATTTTGATACCGACCCTGATTACAATTATAGAAACGGCCAAACCTGCTAAACTATCCAAAATGTAAATCTTATATTTTGCACCTAATATTCCGATAAATGAGGCTACCGAGGAAAATGCATCGGAACGGTGGTGCCATGCATCGGCGATTAATGCCGGGCTTTGTTCCTTTGTGCCTACTCGAAATGCAATCTGGTATTGAATTTCCTTAATGACTATGGATGCGAAGGCTATGAATAGAGCAAAACAGGTAAAATGTACCTGCCTTTTTTGTATTATAGCTATAATTGTGCCATATCCGATTTTTGCACCTACATAAATTAATATTATCGATAACAAAAACGTGACCATTGTTTCAATTTTTTCATGTCCGTAATGATGTTTTTCATCCCTGGGTTTTTGTGCCATCTTAACACCTATGATAACACCCAGGGATGTTATCACATCAGAACCGGAATGAAGGCCGTCGGCTATCAATGCAGTACTGTTAACCATTAATCCTGCCACTACCTTGATGATCAGCAAAAATATATTCATAAAGACTGTTATAATCACTGTTCTGTTGATATTTACAATCTTTGATGTATCTTCATTCATAATGGTTTACAGCTCCTCATTATCAATTAGAATTCATATCATCATTATATGCAAAAATTTTGTTATGTTGCCATATGTTATTTTATCTGCCGTTGGAGTTACTGGTGATACTCGTAATATCGTAGGGTGTTTCTTGGTAGACATAATAGTTTAACCAGTTGGAAAATAACAAATTTGCGTGACTCCTCCAAACAACCTTGGGAGGGTTGGATGGATTATCATCAGGGAAATAGTTTTGCGGTATTTCGATTTCTCTACCGGCAGCCACATCCCTATCATATTCAGCCTTCAGTGTCAGTGGATCATACTCCGAATGGCCTGTTACAAAAAACTGTCTTCCATTTTTAGAGGCAATTATATAAACGCCGCTTTCTT
>JAAZJW010000364.1 GCA_012800145.1 Clostridiales bacterium
ATTTCCGTATCAAAATCCGCCATTACCTTGAAAAGTTTCCTGAACTCGTCGTCGTAATTATAAAGTATATTGTAAATATAGTGGTCTCCAATTAATATAACCTTAACATTGAGCGGAATTGCCTCAGGTTTTATGGTTATAGGTACCAAATAACCCATTTGTCTGCCTAAATTTTCAATGCTGATTTCTTCCGTACTCAATGCCCTTTTTAATACTTCCCATGCAAGGGGATTGTTCAATATACCCCTTATGTGTAATATCAAAAAACCGCCGTTCGCTAAATGCAATGCTCCCGGTTTAATTTGCATAAAATCTGTTTTGAGCATACCAAGATAGTTTTTATATTCTATGGTACCCAATATGTTATTAAATGTAGGATTGGACTCTTTTATGACAGGTGCATGTTTCAATTCACTATTATCAACAAACACATTTACATTATACCTATTAAAAAAGTCCTGGCTCTGATATATGGGCATGCCCATAAGCTGTATTTTTTCGCCTGAATCTGTTTGGGACTTTTCTCCGGATTTAAATTGGTCTATGTTTTTCATAATATCCTTTTCAAGATTGTCGATATATTCCGAATTAGGTTCCCTGTCCCCATATTTCTTGTAAAGCCTGTTTATATCATGGTTGATAACATCATAAACAGTGTCCTGTTCTAATTGTCTGATATCTTCTGTAAACTGCTCCTCCAGTTTTTTGACTTCCTTCATCATATCAAAGGTTTCCACATTCAACTGATTGGATTTTTCCATTATTTCGTTTATTTCTTCTTTCGATAGGGCACTATATTCTTTCTGGCTCATGGGCCTGCCATCCTTGAGTGGCATCGTCATAATTCCTTTATCGGTTGTAGTAAACATAAAGCCTAAATCCTTGGATTTTTCATTTAATCTTTGTATCATTTCCTGCCTGTTTTGGTGAAAAATCCTGAACATTTCATTTCTTTTAGTCTCATACTCTATACGCTCAAATGCTTCAGGAATGGTTTTCCTTAATTTTTCAATCATTCCCTCCACATCATTTTTAAAATGTTTACCCATACCGGGTTCTAAACATAAGGCCCTTGGCCGGTCATTATTTTTAAAATTATATACATATACCCAATCACGAGGAATGGGTAACTCACTTGCAAATTTTTCTGTGATAGAGCCGGCATAACTATTTTTACCTACACCGCTTATACCTGCTATATAAATGTTATAACCCATTTTTCTTATTTTGAGGCCAAAAGTCAGTGCATCGGCGCCTCTTTCCTGCCCGATAATTCCCTCCAACAACTCCAGGTCTTCCGTAGTTTCAAAGGACAGGTCTTCAGTATTGCATAGGTTAGTCAGCCTTTCTTCCGCTAAACGATATTTTTCATGCACAAAATCCCCCCCTATCGTCCTATATAAAGTATATACCTTTATTTTAAACGATAGAAGGGGGAATTTCTACATTTAATAAAAATATCGAAAATTGGCGTTTCACGTTTGAATTTATTGGTAGGGAATAACACTCTTCAGGAAAACATGTTTATTCAAATAAGGATTTGATTTGGTACGTTGTCTCCTTATCATTGATATTAAATTCTATGTATTTGAAAATCTCTTGAGGATTTTTTGAAATATCACAATTATAGACACCTGTTGAAATATACCTTACACCGTCAGTTATATCCACTGAAATATTTTCCCCCTCGTAAAACACAAATACATTTTTTCCCCTTTCGGATAGGCCTGCTAACGTATCCATCAATAAATTTGCTTCTAATTTGTCTGTAAAACCGCCTTCACCGAATATGGGTTTGGACATCACTACAAATATGTTCTTTTTGTTTGTGGTGCCGATTAAATTTTGTAACCAGGGCCATTGATCAAAATCGGTCTGCCTTATGCCGTCCTTTGAATTGTCCAACTGTATAACCAGGTTATCTCCCCATTCCACAGAATTATGTCCGGGCCCTGCGAAAACCATTTGTTTTTTAATATTGCTACCCAGTTTCGAATCAACCTTACCTGTAAATAATGACAAATCGAAATTTTTATTTATTAG
>JAAZJW010000365.1 GCA_012800145.1 Clostridiales bacterium
TAGTTTGCCTTCTTCTCTACCTTTTTCCATACCTTCTTGAATAAGCTGTTCAGCTATAGTCATGATATCATCACTCCTCTCCGGCGAGATTTTCTTAATTACATTATAAATATGTTTTATGGTCAAATCTTTTTTGGCACTCATAATATAAATCATAAAGGTTTTAAAATAATCTATTCCCTTTTCCTGTTGTTCTAGTTTAGCTAAAGCAGTCAGAGCCCCTGTTAAAACTTCTATAAATTCATCAAAATCCTCTATAAATACCGCTCTTAGTATTTCTAAAAATATTCTGAGTTTTATGTCGCCTTTTATCTCTTCGTTTCCATAGGGTGATAAATCATATACAATGTATTCGTAATTCGGAATATATTTTTTTGCTGTTTCCGGTATTACATCTATATTATTTATTATGGAAAATAATGTTTTGGGTATATTCCATTTTGTATCCCCATGGTAAATCACTAACGGAATTATAATGGGTAGTTTTTTCTCTTTTTCTTTATCTGTCTTTTGTTCCCAAATTCGCACCATATATTTTAAAAGCTGTAATGATGTCATGTTTGATAAATAGCTTTTGTGTTCGAATAAAAAATATATGTAGGCTTCTTTGCCTTTTATGCCGGTTTTAAATAACAGATCAGAAAATGCTTCTTTTAATTCTTCATCTATATAGGTATCTTTTTGTGGTTCCAGTTTTTCAAGGTCTATAGTTTTTAATAAATCCTTGGGCAAATAATTTTTTATAAAATCCTTAGCTGTTTCAATATCCTCCATATTTTCTTTAAAAAACCTGTCATGTGATTTATTTACTATATCCATGTTTTTTATCCTTCCTATTAATTAGAAGTAACAGACAATATTTATGGCAGTATCTATTTTTCGCAAAGTCTTCAAAGTCTTTATTTTTATTTTACCATATTTCTAGGGTTTTTAAACTATTTTTTATAGTTTCAGGCGGTATAAGAACCCACCGGTTACAGTTAACACCCCAAAAAACATTCCCCTGTATCACCCCTGTGTTCGGACGAACGGGAGGGAGCGGATATAAAATGACAAGTTGGCACCCGGGTGCCAACTCCTTTCTTTGCTGTACAAAGATACGCAACTGGTAGCTAGCAGAAGCGGGAGTGAACAGCGGTATGAAAGAAAAAGAGAACCGACCGCAATTGGCCGATTCTCCTTGGTTGGTATTTATTTACATATTGGGACAAAACTCCCGTCCCAATGCTGTCAGGTTAAGAAAATTTATGATATAATATGTCCGCAATAATTTACAACAATCTAGAGAGAGGCGAAACCGGTGAAAAAAAACCGAAATAATTATGGGATATATTAGAGATTATTTAAAAAACAGGAAGTTAAAAGAAGAGTCACGGACAGATCAAAAACATTTTACCAGGGAAAGAAAAGTAGGATTTACGACACTGATTTGCATGATTCTTAACATGGTGAAAAGAACCACACAGATAGAAATCGATGAATTTCTTGAAAAATTCGAGGCTAGAAAGGGTAAGCAAATGACCTATACAAGACAGTCATTTTCCGAAGCCAGACAAAAACTGTCCCCTAAAGCATTTATCATGATAAATGATGAATTTATCAGGAGATATTATGAAGATGATGATTTTAAAACGTATAAAGGCTATAGGCTTTTAGCTATTGACGGTTTATGCATAGAGGTCCCCAATACCAAGGAATTAAGGGAGCATTATGGATATGCTATAAAGGGAGGCACGGATAAAAGGGCTGCAAGGGCACTATCATCAGTTGTATATGATGTGGAAAACAAAATAATTATAAATTCTTTAATAGGAAGATATGGTGGTAGCGAAAGGGAACTTGCAATGCAAAATATCAGTAGGATAAAAGACCTTAAGCCGGGAAAAGTAAAAGATTTGATATTATTTGATAGGGGATACCCATCAGCAGAATTCATAATGTTTCTTAACCAAAGCAACATTAAATTTTTAATAAGAACACCAGCATCATTTTATACAGAAGTAAAAAACACAAAAACACGGGATGAAAATGTTGGAGTAAGGTTTACCAAACAAAGAGTTAGAGACCACAGAAAGCGTGGACTGTTGATACCTGAAGGCACCATATTAAATCTCAGGGTTTTAAAGGTTCCACTAGATAGCGGCGAAATTGAAACCCTGATAACAAACCTGGATGAAAATGAATTAAAATATGAAGAAAGCAAGGAACTATACTTTAAAAGATGGGGAATTGAAACTAAGTTCGATGAACTGAAAAATAAATTTGAGATAGAAAACTTTGCGGGAATCAAACCCCTGATAATAGAGCAAGATTTTCATGCAACCATACTGCTGAGTAACTTTGCATCAATGTTTGAACAGGATGCCGAGGAGGAACTTGCCAAAGCAAACAAACACAAAAATTTAAAACATGAATATAAAATAAACAAAAACATTCTAATCGGCAAACTAAAAGATTCATTTATAAAGATACTCCTAGAAAGTAATAGTATTAAGCAAGGTATCTTATATACAAAATTCGTTCGTGATCTGAGAAGAAATATAGTTTCAGTGGAAAAAGGAAGGACCTTTAAGCGCAATAAAACACACAGTACCAATAAATATTCAAATGTGCGAAGAAGAGCACTGTAGCTATTTAATTAAGCAGTAAGCAGAAACATATTAGGTAGGAAATCAAAGGACTTATTTATCAGGATGCCTTTGGAACAAAATACCATAAGAAGCACCCTATGCACTGTTTTTTTTGCAATTTGGGGAAGAATATGGATATGGAGATATAAGGAGGTAACCTAAACAGAATAAGCCATTCAATATTAGTAATATTAATAAATGTTAGGGGCATGGGGAGGGGCGTTATAATTATTCAAGGCTTAACCTGACAGCATTGCTCCCGTCCCCGTGTCCCTGCCCCGTGTCCCTGCCTTGCTCGGTCGCTCCCGTCCCCGTGTCCCTTGTCCCCCATTATTCAGTTTCCCTAGCTATCTTTTCTATTTCTTTCTTCGATAATCCTGTGAGTTTTGCAATTAAATCTATTTCCGCACCCTCTTTTAAGGCATTCTTTGCTACTTCTAGTTTGCCTTCTTCTCTACCTTTTTCCATACCTTCTTGAATAAGCTGTTCAGCTATAGTCATGATATCATCACTCCTCTCCGGCGAGATTTTCTTAATTACATTATAAATATGTTTTATGGTCAAA
>JAAZJW010000366.1 GCA_012800145.1 Clostridiales bacterium
GCCGACAAAGCAATAACAACAATCAACGATGCTATTGAAAAGGTTTCTGCAGAACGTTCTATGCTTGGTGCTATGCAAAACCGCCTAGAACACACAATCAAGAACCTAGACACATCAGCAGAAAACTTACAAGCATCAGAAAGCCGTATCAGAGACGTAGACATGGCACAAGAAATGATGGAGTTCACAAAACAAAACATCTTACAACAAGCTTCCACAGCAATGTTGGCTCAAGCAAACGCCGCCCCCCAGTCAGTATTACAACTATTACAGTAATATGGCGGGTAACGTTGTAGGGTCCTCCAGAGGGTAATCTCTGGATGAAAATTGGGTGAATTGCTGGAAAATCCTTAAGCCGGTTAAACCACAACAGAACCTGAAAAGGTAGATGTGAAGGTTTGAAAATTAACCGGATTGGACAATCAGCAGCCAAGCTCCTGTATCGAAAGATTGGAGAAGGTTCAACGACTAGGACATACCACCTGCCCATGCAGACCATGAACGGGGGGACACGGGGACGGGAGTTTTGTCCCATTATGTAAACAAATACCAATTAATTGTTTACCTACCATGAACGGTGATGAAGTCCGTAGGGGAGAGGAAGCCCCCGAAGAGCCCAACAACCAAAACCTTGGTTGAAGATATAGTCTGGCATATACTGAAAGGTATATGATTGCACGCAAGCAAATATGGCTCCTCAAAGTGTACTACAATTATTAAGATAATTAAAAACATAGTTATTATTAAAAACATAGGTTCGAATTCATTCGAACATTACCTCAAAAAAGGTAGAGAAGAATTAAAGAAAGTAGCGGCGAATTCATTCGCCGAAAAAAAGACATCCGGGGGATTCATTTCTCCTGGATTTTTTTTATCATGGTATTCAGAAAGCAGGTGTGTCAAACATGGATTATATTTATTATGATTTAGGGTTTTTGAATACAAATAATAGCATAAAGGTTGTTTTAGATAAGCAGGCTAATGTAATGCTATTGGATGATCTGAATTACCAACATTATAAAAATGGAAGGAGCTATAATCGCTATGGCGGATTAGTGAAACAGTCCCCATTTATTGTAGCAATACCAAACTATGCACACTGGTATTTAGTAATAAATTTAGGGGGTGCATCTGGACAACTGAAGCATTCTGTCGAAATTATTGGATAACTGGGACACGGGGGACGATTTTTTGTGTTCCTTTTGGAAGGCTATGGGGGATCTTAACAGCTACTATTCAATTAACGATACAATCAACAGAGCACCAACCAAGGATTCAAATTTGATGCTATGCAAAATCGCCTGGAATACACAATTAATGAAATGACTGGTGTCAAGGAAATCCCCGAAAAAATATTCTTCTCAACTTTTGTTTCGTTGTATAGTGAATTTGTTTTTTACTATCCTACTATCCTGCTATATCTAGTATGTGGTTTTAGAATTTAACGAGTTTTTCAAGGCTTTTCATGACACTAAGTTACCATAAACTGTAGAAAGGTACAGGTTTAGGAGAGTGAATTTTTGAAAAATTATAAAATTTTGATTGAAGAAATATCAGGTGATAATAATCAGAAGGTTTCAGGAAAATTTAACAAGGACAATATGTTTAACAGAATTGAAAAAGAAAGGCTTGTGGACAGGACTCTATATGATTTAACTTCTATTAATGAATGTTTGGTCGTTTCAATGCATGAGTATGACACTGAAAGGGGCAAAAGCAAAGTTTTGATAACAGGGCAGGATTAATAATAACTGTTTTATTAGCCATTATACTTGTCATATATGACAAGATGCCCTTAAGGGATATATTATCAGATATGAAATTACCCTTAACTTTTATAACATTAATCAAGATTATAACAACAATCCTTATATATTTATTTTTGATTGTTGCTTTATACTATTCCATTAGAATTATACTCATTAAAACGACTGAAAGTTTTGATATAATTGTTTTTTGCAAGTACTTTTTGGAGAAAGTTGCAAATAGTTTTTCCATAGTATTGCAACTCCATTTTCCACATTATTGCAAGTAGTCTGATGTGTAATAATAAGGAAATTCAGATATGCATTGCAGAGCAATAACCATACATTTTTAGGCTGTAATAATCTCTTTAAAGCAATTTATCAATTTTTATCACCCCTGAATATAAATTTTATCAATATGCCGGTTGGTTTGACAGTAAATCAAGAGTTGCTACGCTTCTGTTCTTGACTTACCATCACCTGCCATGCTTTGTTTCAATTATCAAGGGGCTGAAAGGGAAGGTGATATAATGTTTAATCCATCCTTCTTTACCCGGTATAGCATGGCAGGCCACCAACCTGGCTTTGCTGCAATCCCATGGTTATGTCCCGAGGCATCTGCTAGAAGGTAATACAACCGAAAACCAAGGGGAACTGATGGATTGCTGTATCAATAGTTCTTATTCATGTTTAATTAGTTGACAACTCTTTGCTATCTGTTGATGATATCGAATTGTAGAGCTCATTGATACTGGATTCTCTGAGGCGATTATTCTCCCCAGGGAACAGAAGAAGATAACAATGGTGCATAAGCCTGCCTACAAGGGCCGCAGTCATTTGCTCGTCATAGAGCACGTTAACCCACCGGGAGAATTCTAAATTTGTATTGAGTATAACGGGTTTTTGCTCATGTATCTCCGAGAGAAAATCAAATAAAAGCTGTGACCCGACCCGATCATATGGAACATACCCGAATTCATCTAAGATAATTACGGAGGCCTTATTCAGTTTTTTAAGAAGCACTCCCAAAGTACCGGCTTTTTTGGTCTCTGAAAGCTGATTGACTAAGGCGGCCGTACGATAAAATTTTACAGGAATACCCTGTTGGCAGGCGGTTACTCCGAGGGCAGTTGAAAGCATGGTTTTTCCGGTACCTGTTCTGCCATACATAATGTCAATTCTCAAATTAAACTAGGTAAATTTCTCAAATTAAAATATCCATAAACACAGAAAAAAACTATAAATTTTCAAATTACTGCAGGCATTATTTAAATATTTTTCAAATTATATCAGCATTAAGAAGGATCTTGGGGCTCTGCCCCAAACCCCGGGATTTTATCGCTTTGGTTCTTTAAAACATAAAAAAGAATCATGATAATGACTCCCTTTTATGTTTCTTATGTTTTTATAGAATCCTATTTGGCGCTCAGGTTGCATCCCTGCAGAGCCCTATCCTCCAAATA
>JAAZJW010000367.1 GCA_012800145.1 Clostridiales bacterium
AGATTTGAAGCAAATCTTCCGCTTTATGGCAACGAAATGGCTGATGACATCAGTCCACTGGAAGCAAGCTTAGGTTTCTTCGTAAAACTCGATAAAGAATCTGACTTTATAGGAAAAGAAGCCTTGAAAAAGCAAAAAGATGGCGGCCTAACAAGAAAAGTTATGGCATTTGAATTAAAGGGCAAAGGAATAGCCAGACAAGGCGCTGAAGTTGTAGCTGACGGAAAAGTAATCGGTTTTGTAACCACAGGATATAAATCTCCAACCCTTGGTAAGGTTTTAGGCAAGGCTATGCTGGATATAGAATATGCAAAAATTGGTACACCAATACAGATAAAGGTTAGAAATAAGACTATAGATGCTGAGGTAGTTAGCAGCAAGTTCTTAGGATAAAAATCCTAAACAATTTTTGATTTCAATTTTTTCAAATAAAAATCTATAAATTTAAGGAGGAATCAATTATGAAAATAGTAGAAGGAAATTTATACACAAAGGATCATGAGTGGGTAAAAATTGATGGAAACGAAGCTTTCGTCGGTATTTCAGATCATGCACAACATTCACTAGGCGACATCGTTTATGTTGAATTACCAGATGTTGGCGACGAGTTTGACAAAGGCGAAGCATTTGCAGTTGTTGAATCTACAAAGGCGGCTTCAGACGTATATCTACCGGTTGCAGGTAAGGTAATAGAAGTTAATGAAGCTCTAGACGATGCACCAGAACTTGTTAACGAAGATGCTTTTGCTAACTGGATTGCTAAAATCGAACTATCAGGAGATGCTGATACAAGCGATCTTATGGATGCAGCAGCATACAAAGAATTCTGCGAAAACGAATAAAACCCGATAACAGAAAATCTACATGATAAGGAGGGTTAGTATGTCTAGTGTTCATCACAAATATTTACCTACCACGACTGAAGATGAAAAGCTGATGCTAGAGGCAATAGGAGTGAACACCATAGAAGAGCTGTATGATGATGTGCCCAAAGAGTTTTTATTGGGCCCGGATGATAAGCTCGATTTGGTGGGACCGCACTCCGAGCTGGAAGTTGCTCGTTGGGTAGGAGCACTTGGTAAGAAAAATATAACTACGGATGAAAAAGTCTGCTTCCTGGGGGCAGGAGCGTACGATCACTATGTTCCCGCACTGATAAAACACCTAGCAGGAAGAGGCGAATTCTTCACCGCATATACACCGTATCAACCCGAAATAAGCCAGGGTACTTTGCAGTCAATATTCGAATACCAGTCCATGATATGTGAACTGACAGGCATGGATGTAACCAACGCTTCCATGTACGATGGCGGAACCGCGGCTGCCGAGGCTTCCTTTATGGCAACCGATAACACAAGACGTAACACCATAGTTGTTTCCAAAACCGTTCATCCGGCAGTCAGGGAAGTTATGGCTACATATCTCGGAATGAGAGATATAGAGTTAGTAGAAATTGACATGGCCGACGGAGTAACCGACATAGATAAACTTAAAGCAGCACTCGGAGACGATGTTGCAGGAGTTATCGTTCAAAGTCCAAACTTCTTCGGTATTATCGAAGATTTGGCGGAAGTTGAAAAATTAACACATGATAACAAATCATTGCTGATCACATATGTAGACCCTATTTCTCTGGGAATACTAAAAAGCCCGGGAGAACTCGGTGCTGATATAGCAATCGGCGAAGGCCAACCTCTGGGAACTCCTTTAAAATACGGTGGTCCTTATATAGGTTTCTTTGCATCCACCAAAAAGCTTGTCAGAAAGATGCCTGGTAGGATTGTAGGTCAGTCAACAGACCTAGATAACAAGAGGGCATTCGTTCTTACATTACAAGCAAGGGAGCAGCATATCAGGAGATTTAAAGCGACCTCAAATATCTGTTCAAACCAAGGTTTGGTATCGCTTACAACTGGTATGTATCTATCCACAATGGGTAAAGAAGGATTAAAAGAGGTAGCTACACAATGTGCACAAAAAGCACATTATGCAGCAAAACAAATCACAAAGAGTGGCAAGTTCAAACTCTTATTTGATAAACCGTTCTTTAAAGAATTTGCAGTAACCAGTGATATAGACAGTTCTAAGGTTAATGCAGAACTGTTCAAGAATGATATTCTTGGCGGATTTGAATTAGGCAGAAAATATAAAGAGTTAGAAAATGGTTTATTAATTGCTGTAACAGAAAAGAGGACCAAAGAAGAGATCGACAAACTAGCTAGTGTAATGGAGGTGATATAGTGATTACTAATTACGATAAACTAATAATTGAAGTTTCCAAAGAAGGAAGAAGAGCATACGACCTGCCCGAATGTGACGTAGAAGAAGTAGCTCTCGACAGTGTAATTCCAAGCGAATTTTTGACCGATAGGGAGCTTGGATTGCCGGAAGTAAGTGAAATAGATGTAGTTAGGCACTATACCAACCTATCTACCAAAAACTTTGGTGTAGATACAGGATTCTATCCTTTAGGTTCCTGTACCATGAAATACAATCCTAAAATAAATGAAGATATGGCGGCACTTCCGGGATTTACTAACATTCATCCGTACCAACCGGAAGAAACTGTGCAAGGTGCCCTCGAGCTCATGTACGGTTTAGATAAAATGTTAGCGGAAGTAGCAGGAATGAGTAGAATGACACTTCAACCTGCAGCCGGTGCCCATGGTGAGCTTACCGGAGTAATGGTAATAAAGGCTTACCATAGGAAGAGAAAAGATTTCAAGAGAACCAAAATTATAGTTCCCGACGCTGCTCACGGAACAAACCCCGCAACAGCTGCTGTTGCCGGATTTGATATCGTAGAGATAAAATCGGCCGAAGACGGCTCGGTTGATCTCGATGCTCTGGAAGCTGTTTTGGGCGATGATATTGCAGGATTGATGTTAACAAATCCTAGTACTCTTGGACTTTTTGACAGAGGAATCAAGCAAATTGCAGAAATGGTTCACGGTTGCGGCGGATTACTGTATTATGACGGTGCTAACATAAACGCTATTATGGGTGTTGTGAGGCCGGGGGATATGGGATTTGACGTTTGCCATTATAACCTGCACAAAACAATGTCCACACCTCACGGTGGCGGTGGCCCGGGTAGTGGTGCAGTAGGCGTTAAAGACTTCTTAGTACCTTTCCTTCCTTCTCCAATGATTGAGAAAGATGGGGACAAATATTATCTGGATTATGACAGACCAGATTCTATTGGTAGAATGGTAGACTTCTATGGTAACTTTGATGTGTTGGTAAAAGCCTATTCTTATATATACACATTAGGACCAAAACTCAGAGAAGCAAGTCAAAGAGCGGTACTTAACGCAAACTATATAGCAGCCGGTATAAAAGAAAAATATGAGCTTCCATATGATAGAATATGCATGCATGAGTGTGTGTTCGATGCACTCAAAAAAGGCATTGCGGACGATATAGCTACCTTAGATATAGCTAAACGTCTGTTGGATTATGGATTCCATCCACCTACAATCTACTTCCCACTTATAGTAGACGAGGCGTTGATGATAGAGCCGACAGAAACTGAAAGTAAGGAAACTCTAGACTCTTTCATAAATGCACTGAACACAATAGCAGACGAAGCCGCAAGGGATTCGAATATACTAAAAGAAGCTCCTCATGATACTATCGTAAGAAGGATCGATGAGAAGAAGGCAGCTAAAGACTTGATACTTAAATGGCAGGATGCACAATAAAAACAACAGATTAAAATATAATAAAAAGCTCGATTCAGGTAGGACTTTAGTTCTACCTGAATCCTGATTTTTATTTCTTGTATTTGGAAGATTTATCAAACATCGAAAAATGAAAAATAAAACATAGTACAAGGCATTTTGAAATAGTTATGCATAAATCTATATAAACGATGTTGATATAATAGTATATAAAAAATTATTTTAAAGGTTCGATAACGAATTGGGTCTGAATCATAAATTTACTTAGAACGTTAAGGAGGAAAAATAATGTTTGGACAAGATGGAAATTTTGAAGAAGCTCTAAAAAACAGTATAACAGCGTCCATAAAGGATAGAATTGAAAATGCTTGTGAAACTTGAGACCTCAAAGCTGTTCTAGCAGTCGCCTGGGGCGTCAAGGAAAAATTTGATCCAAGTCAAGCAGATGCATTAACAGAATTTCTTAACAGTAAGACAGACAGCGAATTTGAAGTACCTTCCGGTGAAACAGTAAAATTCCTAAAAGGTGGAGTAAAAGTAAAAGGTGATGACGCAACATTAATTTATAGATATCAAATAACAAAGGACAATCTATAAACCATATAAACTATATAAACTAAAACTACCCTCTGTTGAATAAGGCAGGGGGTATTTTTCTAGGCAGGACGGGGGAGAACGATATGAACCTGAAGGTATTATTTTTGGGTAAATGTCAGTATGAAAAGGCCCTAACTTTACAGTGTGATATTTTGAGAAAAAGGCAAGAAGGAGAAATAGGAGATGTTTTGATAATGGTTGAGCATCCTCCTGTTATTACTTTAGGGAGACATGCCGAACAATCGAATGTTATAGTTTCGGAGGAATTTTTGAATAATCAGGGTATATCCCTTTATAAAACAAATAGAGGCGGTGACGTGACATATCACGGGTACGGACAAGCAGTAGGGTATCCCATTATCAACCTTAGGGACAGAAAGATGGGTATTAAAAAATTTGTTACGGGTATAGAAGATACCTTCATAGATTTACTGAAAAACGAATTTAATATCGAGGCCCAAAGGGATGGTAAACATACAGGCGTTTGGGTTGGTGACGAAAAGATAGTTGCAATCGGTTTAGCTGTAAAACAAAGGGTTACTATGCATGGATTTGCATTTAATATAAATACAAATTTAGATCATTTTAAATTGATAGTGCCTTGTGGTATCGTGGACAAGGGCGTTACGTCCTTAAAGAAAATCACTGGTAATGTTGTGGATTTTGACAGCATGAATAAATTAACTATAGATTATTTTTGTAAGAATTTAGGTTATGACAATTATGATGTAACGGTGGTTGAACAATAGCTGGACCACAGTTCGCAGGCAAACATTACAAATTTGCTCATCCCCTCTGGTCATGCAAATTTGATGTTTGGTTGCGTTTGGCCTACCATCAATTTACTTATCCCTTTCAGTCATGTAAATTGGGTTAGGTCATAAACAATCGTTCTTTAAAATTAATTATCATAAAAACGTTCTATAATATATAACCTTACTAAAATTACAAGATGAATTATTATAACAATCGTCAAAGGGGTGGTGAGCAAATGGCAGTAACAAGAAAACCGGAATGGCTGAGGATAGACATGGCACAAGGTCGCAGTTTAGATTATGTAGAGGATATGCTTAAAAAATACTCATTGAACACAGTTTGTGTAGAGGCAAATTGTCCAAATAGAATGGAATGTTTCAGCAGAAAAACAGCAACCTTTATGATATTGGGGAAAGAATGTTCGAGGAACTGCAGATTCTGTAATGTTTCACATGGAACATTGGAAGAAGTAAACCCTAAGGAACCGGAAAACCTGGCAAGTGCGGCAGTGGAAATGGGGCTAAAACATGTTGTGGTTACCACGGTTACCAGGGATGATCTTCCGGACGGGGGTGCAGGACATTTTGCAAAGGTTGTAAAAGCTATAAGGGCCAAAGACAGCGATATTACAATAGAACTGCTTATTTCCGACCTAAAAGGAGATAGGGAATCGATTAAAACCGTGGTAGATTCCAAACCGGAAATTATCAATCATAATGTGGAAACAGTGCCCAGATTATATAAGGAAATCAGGCCTATGGCCATATACAAAAGGTCGCTGGATGTCTTAAGGCAGGTAAAAGAGATGGACGATACAATATTAACTAAATCCGGCATGATGATGGGCCTCGGTGAAACAGAAGAGGAAGTAATAGAAGTAATGAAGGACTTAAGGGATGTGGATTGCGATTTCTTAACTTTAGGTCAATATCTGGCACCCAGTGATAAACATTATCCCGTAAAAGAATATGTTACACCGGAAACATTCGAGAGATACAGAGTAAAGGCAGAGGAATTAGGGTTTAAATTTGTAGCTTCCGGTCCTTTTGTCCGAAGTTCGTATAAAGCGGCAGATGCGATGGATGTTGTAGAAGCTGAAAATCAATAGGAATTAACGCGGGACGGCAGACTGTGTGAAAAAGCACTTTTCTCGCTTTTTGCCATTCTGAGTGTAGCGAAGAATCTCGTTTTTAGGCCATTTGAGATCCTTCGCTTCGCTCAGGATGACATTTTTCACACAGTCTGCCATCCCCCTGTGTTTATCACACTCTAAATTTCCTTTAATAAATTTGCCATTTCAATAGCAGTAATAGCCGCATCATAACCTTTATTGCCCGCTTTGGTTCCCGCTCTCTCTATTGCCTGTTCTATGGTATCAGTGGTGAGGATACCGAATATTATTGGGGAATCCGTATCCAGGGAAACCTTGGCAATTCCCTTAGTAACTTCATTAGATACATAATCAAAATGAGGAGTAGCACCCCTTATAACAGCACCGAGACATATTATTGCATCATATTTATCTGTCTTGGCCATTCTTTTTGCCACAAGCGGAATTTCAAAAGCACCGGGCACCCATGCAATATCGATGTCTTCTTCACTTACATCATGACGTTTTAGGGCATCAAGGGCTCCCGACAAAAGTTTACTTCCGATAAACTCATTGAACCTTCCGACAATAATACCGAATTTCAACCCGTCCGAAATTAACTTACCTTCAAAAATTTTCATTACTTTTTTACCCCCTTAAAGTTTAACATATGTCCCAGTTTTTCTTGTTTTGTTCTTAAATAACAGATGTTATGTTTATTGCAACCCGTTTGTATAGGAATTCTTTCAACTATTTCCATACCGTAACCGGCAAGCCCCGATACCTTCTTCGGATTGTTGGTCATCAGTTTGATTTTTTTGATACCAAGGTCGGCTAATATCTGAGCACCGATTCCATAATCCCTCATGTCGCTTGGAAAACCGAGGGCCAAGTTTGCCTCCACTGTATCCATACCATTGTCCTGTAAAGCATAGGCCTTCAATTTATTAATCAGCCCGATGCCCCTACCTTCTTGACGCATATAAACCAGCACGCCGCGGCCCTCATTGTCAATCTGTTTCAGTGCAGCCGTACATTGTTCACCGCAATCGCAACGTAGGGATCCAAAGGCGTCTCCCGTGAGACATTCGGAATGGACACGTACCAAAACAGGTTCCCCGTCCGACACATCACCTTTTACCAGGGCAACATGGTGTTCCCCGTTCAGATTGTTTTCATAGCCTATAATGGTAAAGTTACCATATTTGGTTGGCATATCTGCACTGGTTATACGGGTGATAAGGACTTCATGTTTTCTTCTATAGGCAATCAGGTCGGCTATAGTAATTATCTTAAGATTATGTTTTTTTATGAATTCCATAAGCTGTGGAGTCCTTGCCATTGTGCCGTCTTCATCCATCACTTCGCAAATCACGCCTGCAGGATATAAACCGGCGAGCTTTGCCAGGTCCACGGCAGCTTCTGTATGCCCGGCCCTTTTTAATACACCGCCTTTTTTTGCTTCTAACGGAAATATATGTCCGGGCCTTCTGAAATCCGAGGCCTTGGCATTCGGGTCCAAAACCTTCCGGACCGTAAAAGCCCTTTCGTGGGCAGATATTCCGGTGGTAGTTTCCATCGCATCGATGGACACTGTAAAAGCGGTCTGAAGATTATCCGTACTGTGTTCTACCATTTGAGGAATATGGAGCTCATCCAGTCTGAAGCCGTCGATGGGCATACATACAAGGCCACGACCATATTTGGTCATAAAATTAATAGCCTCCGGTGTTACTTTTTCGGCCGCCATTAAAAGGTCTCCCTCGTTTTCGCGGTCTTCATCGTCTATTACGACTATGATTTTACCCTGTTTTATGTCTTCAACGGCTTCTTCAATTGTGTTAAATTTATACATGTCTTTTTCACTCCTTTTGCGTGGGTGGACACATGGGCCCACCCCTAGTCCATAAATAATTATGTTTGTTTGAAAATTTCCATGGGTGGATACACGGGTCCGCCCTGAAAATTTTTTTAGATAATTGCGTTTGTTTAGGAAACCTATAGAAAACCGTGTTCACTTAAGAAACTCATATCGATATTAGAATTAGGGGGACCATCCTCCCTAAAGGATAAAAGTTTCTCCACATATTTTCCAATCATATCTACTTCAAGGTTTACTTCATCACCTATATTTTTTCCGAGGAGAGTTGTTTCGTCTCCGGTAAACGGAATAATAGATACCTTAAAACATCTATCATCTACATAGGCTACGGTGAGGCTGATGCCATCGACAGCAATGGAACCCTTATTTATTACATATTTTAAAATATCCGGCGGAGCGGTGATCGAAACCCACACTGCGTTGTCCTCCCGTTGAAAATCCTTAATGGTGCCTGTACCGTCTATATGTCCGCTCACAATATGTCCGCCCAGGCGATCCCCCAGTTTCAGGGCCCTTTCCAAGTTAACTTTACTTCCCGAAGACAGGTTGTTTAAATTGCTTCTCCGCATTGTTTCCGCCATAACATCCACCTCAAGACTATCGGAGTCAAAGGATGTTACCGTCAAGCATACACCATTGGTTGCAACACTGTCGCCCAGTTTGATGTCTCTTGGTATCTTCTTAGCTTTGATGGTAATGGTTGCAGATTTAGGGCCTTTTTTGATGGATTCAACCGTTCCTATTTCTTCCACAAGTCCTGTAAACAAAGGTTAACCCCCCTTTCCCACATAAGCTTCTATCATCACATCGTCTTCAAATCTACGAATATTTATATCCCCAAGAGGTATAGCATCCTCCATATAAGGAATGCCTTCCCCTCCCACCGGGGTTTTGGATGAGTGGCCTCCTATTATTTTCGGTGCTATAAACATAATTACTTTATCAACAATACCTTCTTGCAGGGCTGAATAATTTAAACTACTTCCGCCTTCCAGGAGAATACTGTCGATTTTCTTTTCGCCCAAAACTTTCATTAAATACAATAAATCCACTTTATTATTTTTAAAAGGTGTAACTATAACTTTCGCACCTGTTTTTTCAATACTTTTTATCTTTTCTTCATCGGCAGCTTCAGTTGTTGCAACAATAGTTTTCGTGTTTTCATCACACTGGAGAACCTTTGCATCTAAAGGTATACTGACTTTTGTATCTGCAACTATTCTAATCGGGTTTTTTCCGTCAACATTCTCTAACCTGGTTGTGAGAAGAGGATCGTCTGCTAAAACCGTTCCTATTCCAACCATTATGGAAGAATGTTTGTGGCGCAATTTATGAACATATTCCCTGGATTTCTCGTTAGTGACCCAACGGGAATCTCCTGTATGGGCTGCTATTTTGCCATCCAGTGTCATGGCGGTTTTAAGTGTACAAAAAGGGAGTTTTGTTGTAATAAATTTTATAAAGATTTCATTTAACTTTCTGGCTTCATTTTCTAATACACCTGTTATAACCTCCACACCGTTTTCTCTTAAAATTCTGATTCCTCTGCCCGCTACCAAGGGGTTGGGGTCTTCCACAGCAACCACAACTTTTTTGATTCTTCTGTTGATAATTGCTTCAACACAAGGCGGAGTTTTGCCAAAATGTGAGCAAGGTTCTAAAGTTACATACATAGTAGCCCCTTCAACAGGCTCCACAGAATTGTTAAACGCATTGATTTCCGCATGGGCCTCACCGTATTTTTCGTGATAGCCTTCACCAATAATTTTATTGTCTTTAACTATTACAGCTCCGACCAACGGGTTTGGATTTACATAGCCGATACCCAGTTTTGCCAGATCCAATGCCCTAGTCATATATAAAGAATCCATGAATTCACCTCGCATGTTAGAAATCGGAAATCAGCGTGCCGGTATGCCGGACTGGAAATCCCACATTTTTGTCATCCTGAGACGGACAGTATAAACGGTGCCCACGAAGGATCCGGACCCAAGATTCTTTCCCGATGCTTGGGATGAGTATCATCCTGGGGGCACCAGTATAAACGG
>JAAZJW010000023.1 GCA_012800145.1 Clostridiales bacterium
AGGATACAATTAAGGTAGTCAAAGAAAATATGGAGGTGGATTATACTCCAAACAGGGATATGCTGTGGGCTGTGCAAACACCGCAAGCTTTCAGGTACGGACTGCTTCTGAAGGCCTATGAAAAGTTACAGGCCGATAATATAAAAATTACCGATGACGCTATGCTTATGGAAAATTCGGGCCATACCGTGAAAATCATAGAAGGAAGTTATGAAAATATAAAAATCACTACGCCGGAGGACCTCATATTGGCTGAAGGGATTTTTAAAAAAAGGGAGAATATCTTAAAATGAGGGTAGGCATAGGATACGATGTGCACAGTTTAGTAGAAGGCAGAAAGTTAATAATCGGCGGTATAAACATCCCTTATAAAAAAGGATTGTTGGGCCATTCGGACGGGGATGTTTTATTACATGCCATTAAAGATTCGATATTGGGTGCGGCGGCATTAGGAGACATAGGAAAACATTTTCCGGATACGGACGAAAGATATAAAGGCGCAAACAGTTTGGAACTTCTGAAACAGGTTGGCATTATGATAAATTCCAAGGGATATCTTATCAATAATTTAGACACCATCATTATTGCCCAGGAACCCAAAATGGCACCCTATATTGAAGAGATGAAAAATAATATTGCATCGGCTTTGAATATTGGGGTTAATAATGTGAATATTAAAGCCACAACCACAGAGGGGTTAGGCTTTATAGGTTCAGGTGAAGGCATAGCTGCCAAGTCAATAGTTAGTATAATCAAAAAATAATAAATAAATTTCATATAAAGGCCAGGAAGGAGACATAAACATGTCAAAAAAGGATAAACAATTTGTTGAAGAAATTACTCCAATGGAAGTAGATTTTGCACAATGGTACACAGATGTCATAAAAAAGACGGATTTGGTAGACTATGCGCCGATCAGGGGTTTCATGGTTATTAAGCCGTACGGATATGCCATTTGGGAAAACATACAGGGTTATATGGATAAGAGATTTAAGGAAACGGGACATAAAAACTGTTATTTCCCGCTTTTGATACCGGAAAGTCTATTAAAAAAAGAAGAAGAACACGTGGAAGGTTTTGCTCCCGAAGTAGCCTGGGTTACCCATGGCGGGGACGAAGAACTGGCGGAAAGACTTTGCATCAGGCCTACATCAGAAACTATTATTTGCGAAATGTATTCAAGGTGGTTAAAATCCTACAGGGATTTACCGTTTTTATATAACCAATGGTGCAATGTTGTACGCTGGGAGAAAAGTACAAGGCCATTTTTGAGAACCTCCGAATTTCTATGGCAGGAAGGCCATACCCTACACGAAACCTATGAGGAGGCAGAGGAAGAGGCCCTGCAAATGCTGGGTATTTATAGGGAAACTGCGGAGGAATTGCTGGCAATGCCCGTTATTACAGGTAGAAAAAGCGAGAGGGAAAAATTTGCAGGTGCCTATGTAACCTATACGATGGAGGCCCTGATGCATGATGGTAAGGCATTACAGGCAGGGACATCTCATAATCTGGGGAAACATTTTACAGAGGCATTTGATATATCTTATTCAGACAGGGACGGGGAACTTAAACATCCTTACCATACATCCTGGGGCGTTTCCACAAGGCTAATCGGAGGAATCATAATGACCCATGGAGACAATAGGGGATTGGTATTACCCCCTGGGGTGGCGCCTGTTCAGGCAGTTATAGTGCCCATAGCATTCCATAAGGAGGGTGTATTAGACAAAGCACAGGAATTATTCAGCAGACTTAAGGACAAATTCAGAGTCGAGTTGGACGATCGTGAAAACTATTCCCCGGGTTGGAAATTCAACGAATGGGAAATGAAAGGCGTTCCGATCAGGATAGAAATAGGTCCCAGGGACATAGAAAAAAACCAGGCAATATTATTCAGAAGAGATGAATTGGAAAAAGAAGCCGTTTCCTTGGATAATCTGGAGGAAGCTGTTGAAAAATTATTACAGGATATAAATCATAACTTATTATACAAGGCCAGAAATATGCGGGACAAGAAGACCTATACAATAAAGACCTTTGATGAAATGAAAGAAATTATGGACAAACAGCCGGGTTTTGTTAAGGCTATGTGGTGCGGGGAAGAAGAATGCGAAGAAAACATTAAAGATGAAACCGGTGTTACTATAAGGTGCATTCCCTTTGAACAAGAAAATCTGGGAGACAAGTGCGCTTTTTGTAGCAGAGAAGCCAAGCACATGGTATATTTGGCCAGGGCATATTAGTTAGACGGTTGGACAGTTGGCCGGTTGGTCAGTTGGACAGTTGAATAGTTTGTCGAAAATGTCATCCCGAGACGGACAAAATAAGTTTGACCCGCGAGGGTTCTATCAGACTGTGTGAAAATTGACATTCCATGCATCAGCTTCGTCAGATTGTGTGAAAAAGCACTTTTCTCGCTTATTGTCATCCTGAGAC
>JAAZJW010000368.1 GCA_012800145.1 Clostridiales bacterium
TATTTTTGTAATCGCAGCCGTAAGTGTTGTTTTACCGTGGTCTACGTGACCTATTGTCCCAATATTAATATGTGGTTTTGTTCTTTCAAATTTTGCCTTAGCCATTGCTAAATCCTCCTTAAATATATAATTTAAAAATTATTTTATCCTGACATTCCGTTAATTAGCTGGGAAAAAACACAAGTTTTCCAAACGGAATATCGGACATGTATTTTAAAACAGCAGATGATGTTTTCTGCTATTCTATTATCGGCAAATCCTACTGTCTATATAATGTTAATTATCTTTTCGACTATATTTGTCGGCACAGGTTCAAAACAATCAAAGTGCATTGAGTAGGTTGCACGGCCTTGTGTTCTGGACCGAAGGTCCGTTGCATAACCGAACATTTCAGCCAGCGGAACAAATGATTTAATAATTTGTATTCCGCCTGTTCTCTGGTCCATTCCCTCGATTTTGCCCCGCCTTGCCTGAAGGTCACCTATAACATCGCCCATATAATCCTCAGGTGTGGTAACCTCAACTTTCATATATGGCTCCAACAGTACCGGTTTCGCTTTTTTCATGCCGTCTTTGAATGCCATTGAACCGGCAATTTTAAATGCCATTTCGGAAGAATCCACTTCATGATGGGAACCGTCATAAAGTTCGGCTTTAACATCGACAACCTGGTAACCGCCGAGAATACCGCTCTCCATTGCTCCTCGAATACCCACATCAACAGCGGAAATGTATTCTCCGGGAATAGCACCCCCTACAACACTGTTGACAAACTCGTAACCTTTTCCGGGTTCCTGAGGTATCAGACGAAGCTTGACATGACCATATTGTCCCCGGCCACCGGTTTGGCGTACATACCTGGATTCGGTTTCCACTGTTTCCGTAATTGTTTCTTTATATGCAACCTGTGGTTTGCCTACATTTGCTTCCACCTTGAATTCTCTCAAAAGCCTGTCTACGATTATTTCCAAATGAAGCTCACCCATGCCCGCTATGATTACCTGGCCTGTTTCCTGGTCGGTATAGGTCTTAAATGTGGGATCTTCTTCAGCAAGTTTCTGCAGAGCGATGCTCATTTTTTCTTGTGCTGCTTCTGTTCTGGGTTCTATAGCAACATGAATAACCGGTTCCGGAAAGGTTATGGATTCCAATACAACAGGATTGTTCGGGTCGCATAATGTATCCCCGGTACCTATATCCCTAAGCCCTACGGCCGCAGCAATATCTCCTGCATAGACAGTATTAATTTCTTCCCTCGTGTTAGCATGCATTTGAAGGATACGTCCTATTCTTTCCTTTTTATCTTTTATAGAATTTAGGACATATGATCCGGTCTCAAGCTTTCCGGAATATACCCTGAAAAATGCCAGCTTTCCTACATAAGGGTCCGCCATGATTTTAAAGGCCAGGGCGGAAAAGGGTTCGTTATCGTCAGCATGTCTTTTAATCTCCTCATCCCCCGTGTCCATGTCTATACCTGTAATGGCCGGAATGTCCAGTGGAGAAGGCATATACGCTACTATAGCGTCCAGAAGTAACTGTACACCTTTGTTTTTATAAGAAGAACCGCAGAATACGGGTGTAATTTGAACATCAATTGTCGCGTTTCTGATACCGCTGATGATTTCTTCTTCTGTCAATTTTTCGCCTTCCAAATACTTTATCATCAATTCTTCATCGGTTTCGGCTATTGCTTCGATCATTTTTTCTCTGTATTCGGAGGCCAACTCCACCATATCCTCCGGAATATCCCTGACTTCCATTTCTTTTCCTATATCGTCCAAATAAATTACTGCTTTCATTTTAACCAAGTCCACAATGCCTATAAATGTGTCTTCTTTGCCCACCGGCAACTGCACCGGTATTGCATTACTTCCCAATCTGTCCCTCATCATTTTTACGGCTTGGAAAAAATCAGCACCTACGATATCCATTTTATTAATAAATGCCAGCCTCGGCACCCTATATTTGTCGGCTTGTCTCCAGACTGTTTCGGATTGGGGCTCTACTCCGCCTTTAGCGCAAAATAATGCAACGGCACCATCAAGTACCCTAAGTGAACGTTCTACCTCTACTGTGAAGTCCACGTGGCCTGGCGTGTCAATAATGTTAATTTTATGGTTGTTCCATTGACATGTAGTAGCCGCCGAGGTTATTGTGATACCCCTCTCCTTTTCTTGTTCCATCCAGTCCATCTGGGACCCGCCATCATGCGTTTCCCCTACTTTACGAATTTTACCTGCATAGAACAGGATTCTCTCTGAAGTTGTGGTTTTTCCAGCATCTATATGTGCCATTATGCCAATATTTCTTGTCTTTTCCAATGGAAATTTCCTTGACACAGTAATCCTCCTTTCATGCAGATTTGTAACAGTATATAGAAATACCCCTTAAATATTTTTTTACCATCTGTAATGTGCAAAGGCTTTATTGGCTTCTGCCATTTTGTGTGTTTCTTCTTTCCTCTTAACTGTTGCACCGACATTATTCGATGCATCCATAATTTCTTTGGATAATCTTTCCACCATGGTTTTTTCGCCTCTGGCTCTGGCATAGTTTACAAGCCATCTGATTCCCAGTGTTTGTCTTCTTTCCGGCCTTACCTCAATGGGTACCTGGTAGTTAGCCCCACCTACACGTCTGGCTTTAACTTCCAGCACAGGCATAATGTTGTTCATTGCTTTTTCAAATACCTCCAGCCCGTCTTGGCCGGTTTTCTCTTCTACATCTTTTAAAGCGTTATAAACAATTTTTTGGGCCACACCCTTTTTACCATCCAGCATAATACCGTTAATTAATTTTGTAATTACCTTGCTACCATATATCGGGTCCGGCAGCACTTCTCTTTTTGGTACGCTTCCTTTTCTAGGCACCTTTCTTCCCTCCTTGTAACAAATAAAGTTCTTCATCGGTACTCGACAGCCGAACAGCTGCCGCTGTGCGCTATCTATATATTATATCCGCACACCGCTATGTTAAAATATATAATAAATTTGCAGTACTGACTGTTCGGGCGCGTCAATTATCTTGCTTCTTTAGGTTTCTTGGCTCCGTATTTGGACCTTGATTGTTTTCTTTCGGCCACTCCGGCTGTATCCAATGCACCCCTTACTATATGATACCTTACCCCGGGCAGGTCCTTTATTCTTCCGCCTCTGATCAGAACAA
>JAAZJW010000369.1 GCA_012800145.1 Clostridiales bacterium
CTGTTGAAATACCAATACCCTTCATTTTTTGAGAATTCAAGTAATTTAATACTGCGGATTTCAGGCCACTGAAACTAAAATCATAGCTTCCCTCTTCCAGATAGGCTTTAGGAAATGTAATGGCATCAGGATTGCCTTCTTTGGCGATTCTGTCTATTTGGGGGCCTCCGGGGTATCCTAATCCCAAAGCACGTGCTATCTTATCGAAAGCTTCTCCTGCCGCATCATCCCTGGTTCTACCCAGAATTTCATATTTGCCGTAATCCTCCATATATACCAAATGGGTGTGGCCACCGGAAACAATCAGGCTGATAAAAGGGGGTTCTAATTGTTTATGTTCAATAAAGTTGGCATAAATATGCCCTTCTATATGGTTAACACCGTTCAACGGAATTTCCCTTGCAAAGGCTATGGCTTTGGCGGCAGACAGCCCTACCAACAAGGCTCCCACCAACCCGGGACCGTATGTAACCCCAATATGGGTTAAGTCGGCAAATGTGACATTGGCCTCCTTTAATGCTTCTTCTATTACATTGTTAATGTTTTCAATATGTTTTCTCGATGCTACTTCGGGGACTACACCGCCGAATTTTTTATGTTGTTCTATTTGGGAATTTATAATATTGGACAGGACTTCCCTTCCGTTTTTTAAGACACTTGCGGCGGTTTCATCACAGCTGGTTTCTATAGCTAAGGTTAGTATATCTTCTTTTTTAGAATTTGTTATCATTTTTATAGACTCCTTTATAAAGAGTACCTTAATTTATGTTTTCATATGTTCATAGGGATGGACGATTCTGTCCACCCCCGGGCAGACAGGGTCGTCTGCCCCTACAGCTTGTTTTGTTAATTATGTAGGGGCAAACCCATGTGTTCGCCTCCCGCCATCCCGGGGGCTTTTTTCACCAACACACACATTGTAAAATATTTATATATTGCAAGATGAATCGCTTTTGAAATTTTGCCATGGTTCCCAACGACCTGGAAATAGAAAACCGTTAAAAAATTGCGCATGTCCGCGACGGCGTTTTTTGCCTAGTCCCTGTGGGGAAGCAAGGCGAGTTTGCGAATTGTTGCAGTCTCGAAACACAAATTTGTTCATTCCCTCTGGTCATGCAAATTTGGTTCTCGTTGCGTTTGACCTACCATCAATTTGTTTTGCAAATCGGGTTAGGTCATAAAGGTTTTTTATTTCCAGGGAGTTGTTGGAACTATCAAAATTTCAAACCGCGATGAAAATTGTAATATATAAATATTTTAACTAAACTCCTTCCACATGATAATCGCATCCTCCCTATTATCATGGTAATATTCAGGCCTGATACCGCAGGGCACAAACCCGAATCCTTTATAAAGTGCCCGGGCTACCGTATTTGAAGGTCTGACTTCCAGGGTCATTCCCCGTATATTGGTTTTTAATACTTCCCTTATCATGGCTCCCATTATCTTTTTTCCTATACCCCTCCCGCGGTATTCGGGAAGAACCGCTATATTGGTAATATGGGCTTCGTCCATAATCAGCCACATCCCGCCATAGCCCACTACTTTGCCGTCAATTTCAACAACACAATACCTTGCAAACATGTTACCTTTGAGTTCCGACATAAATGCTCCCTTTGTCCAAGGTATAGGAAAGGAATTTTTTTCAATATCAATTACGGAATCAATATCCGATATCTTCATTTTTCTCACAATAACCGAGTCCATAAAGAATTATTCCCTGCCTCTCATCCTTTTTTCGTATTGGACCTCCGCTTCGGATTTCCTCATATATATAGGGACAATATTTGTTTTAATACCCTTTTCTATTTTAATCTTGGCTAGTTCCGCAACGGAAGAAGCCGAGGGAATTAAAAACCTCGGAGGTGGCACAGCAAACCGGTGTCCTAAACTATCCCTAAGATTGCTATTAAATTTATCCAGGGCATCCCCGGTAAAAAATATCTTTTCCGGTTTCTCTTTAAGTATGTTAATGAGCTCATCTATACTGACAACCTGCTGTTCCATAATTTCCATCATGTTGCCGTCTATCCATTGATAGAGAGCGGTATATACCAAATCCCTTTGCGCGTCTATGATGGGACAAGTCAGTCCCTGAATATTAAAAAGGCTGTGGGCCAATGTTTCGAGAGTGGAAACACCTACTACGATTTTATCCAAGGCCTGTGCCATAGCAGCCATAGTTGCTATTCCTATTCTGAGTCCGGTAAACGAACCGGGCCCCAGAGATACGGCGAATACATCGATTTCCCTTGGTTTGGTATCACAACTGTCTAATAATTCTTTTATCATGGGCATAAGTTTTTGGGAATGATTCTTTTTATGATTCAGGGTATATTCGCCTATTAACTTATCACCGTCCAACAATGCTGCCGTGGCGGTTAAAGACGATGTATCTATAGCCAATAATTTCATTTTTCCAACAACTCCTCAATCATTTCTTTATAATAATCATTCGTGCCATCAAAACAAATCTGTCTCGATTCCACGCCTGTTATTTTAATTTCAATCCACAAATGATTATTTGGGAGAATATCTTTTATCAAGTCCGCCCATTCTATGGCGCAAACCCCGTCCCCGTAAAAATATTCTTCATATCCCAAATCTTCCATTTCATTGATATCATTAATTCGGTAGACATCAAAATGATACAGCGGAATTCGCCCATGGTATTCGTTAATCAACACAAAGGTGGGGCTTGTTACATAATCCTCCACGCCCAGGCCTACCGCAAGAGCCTGGGTAAACGTTGTTTTGCCTGCTCCCAGGTCTCCGACCATACAGATAACATCCCCGCTATTAACCAGTTTGCCCAATTTCTCGGCTATTTCTTCAAGTTCTTTTTGGTTTGACACATTGATACAGTTCATAATTGCACCCACTTAGTATTTTTCCTTTGTTTGTACAGGCCTATTCTAACATAATCCTATTATTCTACACTGACGTCACCTGCTTCATGCTCAGTGAAATTCTTCCATGTTCTATGTCCAAGCCGATGATTCTGACCTCGACTTCGTCACCTACAGAAACAACATCCAGGGGATCCTTTACAAATTTATTACTGAGCTCCGAAATGTGGACAAGACCATCCTGTTTTACCCCGATGTCTACAAACGCCCCGAAATCCACCACATTTCTGACTATACCTTTCATAATCATATCCAATTTCAAATCTTCCATGTCCAGAACATCGCTTCTGAAAATAGGTTTCGGCATCTCTTCTCTGGGATCCCTTCCCGGTTTTTTGAGCTCTTCTATTATGTCTTTTAGGGTAAGTTCCCCTATTCCTAGTTCTTCTGCCAATATTTTTATCTGTTTATTTAAATTCTTTGATTTTCCTTCGGTATATTTTTGTATCGCATCATCTATATTTTTGAGATTGCCTTTTTTAATATCCTCTGCAGTATATCCTAGTTTTTCTATCAGTTCCATAGTTATTTCATAAGATTCGGGATGAACGGCGGTATTGTCTAGCGGATGGGTTCCGTCTGTAATCCTTAAAAAGCCTGCGCATTGTTCGAATGTTTTATCTCCCAACCTTTTTACTTTTAGAAGTTCTTTTCTATTTTTGAATTTCCCCTTTTCCTCTCTGTATTTTACTACATTTTTAGCTACAGGAGCCGAAATTCCCGATACATATTGGAGTAGGGACGGAGTAGCAATGTTTAAATCCACACCCACACTATTCACACAATCTTCTACCACATTTTTTAATGTTTCCCCTAATTTGTTTTGATTTAGATCATGTTGGTATTGTCCCACACCTATACTCCTGGGATCTATTTTTACCAATTCCGCCAGGGGGTCTTGGAGTCTCCGACCTATAGATATTGCACCCCTGATAGATACATCCAAATCCGGATATTCTTCCGTAGCCAATTTTGATGCGGAATATACAGAGGCACCGGCTTCATTCACAATAGTATAATATACTTTCTTGTCTATTTCCTTTAGTAAATTTGCTATAAACAGCTCTGTTTCCCTGGAGGCCGTACCGTTGCCTATAGAAATTATATCCACATCATGTTTATATATTAACTCCTTGACTATTTTTTCGGATTCCTTTATCTTATTTTGAGGTTCGCTAGGATAAATAGTGGCATAATCTAATAATTTGCCTGTTTCATCAAGCACCGCAATTTTACAACCTGTTCTGTAGCCCGGGTCTATGGCCAGGACCCTGACATCCTTAACAGGAGCAGTGAGCAATAAGGGTTTTGTGTTTTTACCGAACACTTTTATGGCTTCTTCCTCGGCCTTTTCCGTTAATATATTTCTGATTTCCCTTTCTATGGAAGGTGAAATTAACCTTTTATATGAATCTTCTATAGCTTCCTTTAACACTTCATTTGTTATGGCTTTATCGTTTATCACAGTTTGGTTTATTAAATATTCTGTTATTTCATCGTCAGGGCTGATTAATTTTACTTTCAGTTTTTTCTCTTTTTCTCCCCTATTTAAGGCTAAAATCCTGTGATTTGCGATTCTATTCACACTTTCACTGAAATCATAATACATTTCGTAAACGGTTTTCTCTTCTTCGTCCGTTGCTTCACTTCTGATTATTCCTTTGTTTATATTGACATTTCTGATTTTTTCCCTGTGGTCCGCATCATCGGATATTATTTCCGCAATTATATCCTTTGCTCCTTCTATGGCTTCTTCCACAGTATTTACTTCTAATTCCTCGTTAATAAATGGCAATGCCAAGTCTTCAACAGTGCCCCGGGTTGTTTCCCCTGCCAATATTATTTGTGCTAGAGGTTCCAGCCCTTTTTCTTTTGCAACGGTCGCCCTGGTTCTCCGCTTTGCTCTGAATGGTCTGTATAAATCCTCTATCTTTTGGAGCACGGTTGCTTCTAATATTTCCTTTTTGAGTTCTTCTGTCAGTTTGCCCTGCTCGTCTATAAGTCTTATTACTTCTTCTTTCCTGATTTCCAGATTTCTTAGGTATACAAGCCTGTCATATAGTTCCCTTAAAATTTCGTCACTTAATCCCCCTGTTATCTCTTTTCTGTATCTGGCAATGAAGGGTATCGTGTTCCCTTCATCTATTAGATGTATAGTATTTTGGACTTGGGTTTCCCTCAGTCCAAATTCCCGTATGAGTTGTTCTATAATTTGCATATGCAACCCCTTTTCTATTCAAAATATATAACAAATGTTTATCAAAAAAATATAATTACACCGGGACACTTTGTCCAATGTAATTATATTATATACTTTAAATATTGGATTTTCCAGAAAGTCTATAAATTTAGCCCTTTTCCCATCTGTCTTCGTCATTTATTACATAATCGTTCAGCTCACCTTTGCCGTATGTCATGCCTGCAACTATGGAAGGTGTCTTGGCAGGTGTTGAAGTCGTCTGGGAATCATCATTTTCTGTTACTTCTTTTTCACCCAGTTCCTGCCAGGCCTCGTAAATTGGAGTTACCACCTTTATGGCTTCTTCTAATTTTGCTTTATCCTGTTGTATTTCCGCTTCTGTGGCCAGTTTGTTCAGATAAACATAAATGCTTCTAAGGTTACCCGCAATTTCCGAATCTCCTTCCGTTGTTGCAAGAAGTTCTGCTAATATCTCCCTGATTTTGTTGACAGAACTGTTTAATTCCTTTTTGTTTCCGTTTTCTATATGTTCAATGCCGGATTTTGCAGTGCTCATAAGGCCTTCGTGCAGTATTGCTACAAGCTGCGCATCATTGGCATTGGCTATTCTGTTGGCTAGGTATTCTTTTTCTATCATTATTTCACCCCATTGCTTTCTTTATTGTCATTGCTATGAAAGCCCCACATTTTTGTCATCCTGAGACGGACAGAACAAGTTTGACCCGCGAAGGATCTGTATTTAAGAACAAAGTTTTCGTTCTAATCTAGCCACCTAAAAGTTGCAACACTGTCTGCGGTCTCTGATTTGCCTGAGCAAGCATTGCAGTACCTGCTTGAATTAAGATGTTGTATTTGGTGAATTCCGACATCTCGAGTGCCATGTCTGTATCCTCTATGCGGGATAGTGCGGCTGTCAGATTTTCCCCGGTGTTTTCTAAGTTGGCTGCGGTATATTCCAATCTGTTTTGGATGGCACCTAGAGCGCCCCTCAGTTGTGCTACTTGAACTATTGCATTGTCATAAACAGTGATTGCGGCTGTTGCACATTCTTCTGTGGAAACATCTACAGCATGTTCTATTGTCTGGGAAGACAACCCATCTGTTACTTCTCTTTCAGAATAAAATGCAGCACCTATAACACCGGTGTTCTTATTGTAATCTGACGCACTAATTTTTAATTTGAATGCTCTGATATCCCCAACTGAGAGCCTGAAACCTTGGCCTTGATTGGGCCCAACTTGGAGGTTAGTTATAAACTCTTTTGGTGTGCCCTCGACAAATACGGCTTGGCCTTTAAAACCTTTTTCCTTAGCTTTTATCATTATTCTTCCCTGACAATAATTCTCTCCGCTGGCTGTCACGCCGGAATCTATTTCTACGGATTCTATTCCTTCAAAATGTTTAATCATACCGGACAGTTCTTTTAAAATACCCGAAATACCTTTGGGCTCTTTTTCTGTACCCTCACCACTTGCAATATCTATACTATTATTAGATCCCATGTAGGGACCTTTTCTACTATCATAAAAGTCTATTCTTTCGTCCCCGATAGTTATATAAGAACCGTCTTCCGGAATGCCTCTAAAAAATATGGTTGCTTTTGCGAGTTCTGTATTATTTTCCGCTTCTCCAGTAGCAATAGTGGTACCCTTTTCATCCCCTGATAGGCCTAGCCCACCTGATAATCCTGAACTGTAACTTGATATTCTAATAGTGCTCCTTCCTCCGATTGAGGCAGTTCTTATCTCATAGCCCTTTATGCAATTACCAGAAAAAGTTAAAATGGCTTCTCCCAAACCATCTATTGCATCGTTAATTGTGTCAATAAATGCTATTGCCTTTCCACTTAGCCCACTCGTATTATGAACACTTTCTAGGGAAACCTTCCTTTGTTGGCCATCTATTTCAATAGTTAGATATCTATCTGTTGCTCCACTTAATGCGCCGGAATCAAATTCCCCGGTTAAAATGGCAGGCAATCCCGTACTCATCCTATGTACTGTGGTATTGCTGTTCGGCCCTTCATTACCTCTCAACACATTTCTGGTATTAAATTCCGTTCCATTGGCTATGCGATTAACTTCTGAGGTAAGTTGATTAATTTCAGCCTGAATAGCTTTCCTATCATCATCTGTTGTGGTACCGTTAGCTGATTGTACCGCTAATTCTCTCATACGCTGGAGCATGGAGTGTACTTCATTCATTGCACCTTCTGCTGTCTGTATCAAAGAGATACCATCCAGTGTATTTTGGGCTGCCTTTGCCAGTCCCCTCACCTGTGCTTTCATCTTTTCCGAGATTGCCATTCCCGCCGCATCGTCCGATGCACGGTTAATTTTTCTGCCTGAAGAAAGTCTTTCCAGCACACTTGAAGATACGTTTGCATTTCTATTCAACATTCTATGTGCATTTA
>JAAZJW010000370.1 GCA_012800145.1 Clostridiales bacterium
GGATTTAAAAGTTATAAAATCTAAGGACCTGTTTATAAGTCAATCGGCCCTCACAGGAGAATCCCAACCGGTTGAAAAATACAGCACAATTAAAACCGAACTGAATCCAAGGATGAATCCCTCGGATATAGAGAATATTTGTCTGTTAGGAACAGACGTGGTGAGTGGCAGTGCGGTGGGGGTGGTTGTAGCCACGGGAAACGATACCTATTTCGGTTCTATAGCCAAGTCCATAGTGGATAAAAAAATAGAAACCAGTTTTGAAAAAGGAGTAAATAGTGTAAGTCGGCTCCTGGTCAGATTTATGCTCGTGATGGTGCCCATTGTTTTTGTTATCAACGGGATTACAAAGGGGGACTGGCTGCAGGCCCTCCTATTCGGGGTATCCATTGCGGTAGGTTTGACGCCCGAAATGCTCCCGGTTATCGTGACCACAAACCTTGCCAAAGGCGCCATAGCCATGTCCAAACGTAAAACCGTTGTTAAAAAACTGGATTCGATACAGAATTTCGGTGCCATGGACATATTATGTACAGACAAAACGGGAACGTTGACACTGGATAAAATAATTGTTGAAAAACATCTCGATGTTCATGGTAATGAAAATGACAGGGTGTTGAGACATGCCTATTTAAATAGCTATCACCAGACAGGATTCAGAAATTTGATGGACAGAGCCATATTAAAACACGGAAATAAAAAAGGCTTTGCGGAATTAAAACACAGATATACCAAGGTGGACGAAATCCCCTTCGACTTTGCAAGGCGTAGGATGTCCGTAGTACTACAGAGTGAAGGTGATAAAAGGCAGCTGGTTACTAAGGGCGCCATAGAGGAGATACTGTCTATATGCAGCCTTGTGGAATACGATGGGGAAGTTACGGAATTGACAGAAGAAATTAAAGAAGAGGTTATCGATAGGGTTACAGGTTTAAACGAAGACGGTATGAGGGTCATCGGCCTTGCACAAAAAAATGATGTCCCGGACGAAAATGTTTTCGGTGTAAAAGATGAGAGTAATATGGTTCTTATGGGTTATATAGCTTTCCTTGACCCTCCAAAAGATTCGGCTGCCGGGGCGGTTAAAGCCCTTAAGGACCACGGTGTAACAGTTAAGGTGCTCACAGGAGATAATGAAATCGTTACCAAAAGGGTTTGCAGGGAAGTTGGACTACCTATAGATAATGTGCTTTTGGGTACTGATATTGAAGAACTGACAGACGAACAGTTATCTTCAATGATACATAATACCACCATTTTTGCTAAGCTGTCGCCGGTTCAGAAGGCCCGAGTTATAAAGGTTATCAAGGATAAGGGACATACTGTCGGGTTCTTGGGGGACGGTATAAACGACGCACCTGCCCTTCGCGAAGCGGATGTAGGCATTTCCGTAGACACTGCCGTGGATATTGCCAAAGAGTCGGCAGATATTATACTTCTGGAAAAAGACCTGATGATACTTGAAGAAGGTGTAGTTCAAGGTCGTGGAATTTTCGGTAACATAATCAAATATATAAACATGACGGTGAGTTCAAATTTCGGAAATGTGTTCAGTGTATTGGTAGCAAGTGCATTTTTACCGTTCTTGCCCATGCTTCCAATCCATCTGTTGATTCAAAATCTCTTTTATGATATTTCCCAGATATCCATACCTTGGGATACTATGGATAAGGACTACGTTAAGGAACCGAGGCAATGGGATCCGGGCAACATAATGAAATTTACTATTTATATCGGTCCCATCAGCTCAATATTCGATATAGTTACCTTTTTGGTGATGTGGTATGTCTTTAAGGCCAATACACCGGCCCTCCAATCCCTATTCCATTCGGGGTGGTTTGTTGAGGGCCTTTTGTCGCAAACGCTTATTGTTCATATGATAAGAACCAAGAAGGTGCCCTTTATTCAGAGCAGGGCAACCAACCCTGTATTGTTCCTTACAGGGGTCATAATGATAGTTGGTATATTTATACCGTTTTCGGCCTTCGGTGCGGCGGCGGGATTGCAGCCCCTACCTTTATCATATTTCCCCTGGCTAATAGGTATATTGTTGGCCTATTCCTGGTCGATTCAGGTGGCGAAAAATATGTATATTAGAAAATTCGGCACTTGGTTGTAATAATTGTGGGCAGACACACGGCAGACTGTGTGAAAAAGCACTTTTCTCGCTTTTTGTCATTGCTA
>JAAZJW010000371.1 GCA_012800145.1 Clostridiales bacterium
ATATTTAACACATTAGGACGTTTTGTCGGCGGAACTGTTTCCGATAAAATCGGAAGGGTTAATCTGATGAGAATAATATTTTTAATTCAAGCAATAAACATGTTTATGTTTTCTAAATTTATAAATATTCCCATGTTAGCAACAGGAGTAGCGGTGGCGGGCATATGTTATGGAGCGGCTTTTTCAGTATTTCCCGCCACAATTTCCGACCTATATGGTGCGAAACATTTTGGTGTAAATTATGGGCTTATATTTACCGGTTGGGGAGTTGGCGGTGTAATAGGCCCTATGATGGCAGCCTTCATATTTGATGCAACTAAAACCTACAATGCATCTTATTTTGTAGCTTCCGTATTGCTAGTTATTTCAGCACTTGTAGCATTCACATTCAGTGGCACAAAAAAACCCAGCAATGCGTTGCAGGAATAATATGTACTATGGTTTGAAGGGCTATTGATTAATTTCCTATTTAGTTTTATAATATTAGGATAGTATTTTGTGGTATCAGGAAAACGCTTCTTAATTTTTTAATTATACAATAATTTTTGTTGTTTGATAGAACAGGGGGACACATAGGATGCTTATCACAGATGTACTGGCACGTAATGCGGAGATGTATGGGCAGGAAAAATGCCTGACAGAGATTAACATGGCGCTTCAAGAGGAACATCATGTTACTTGGTTGGAGTACAAGCTAATTGAAAACAGTCCGGCAGGGGAATATCGGCGAGATATGACTTGGCGTGTTTTCGATGAAAAGGCAAATCGGCTGGCTAATTTGCTCCTAAAAAGGGGTATCAAAAAAGGGGACAAGGTAGCCATTCTCTTAATGAATTGCCTGGAATGGTTACCCATTTATTTTGGGATCCTAAAAGCCGGCGCTGTTGTAGTGCCGTTAAATTTTCGCTATACTGCTGAAGAAATTAAATATTGCTTGGATTTATCAGAAACAAGTGCTTTAATTTTTGGACCTGAATTTATTGGACGGGTGGAAACAATTTATTATCAGATTCCACAGGTGAAGACAATTCTTTTTGCCGGGGAAAATCGTCCATCTTTTGCAGAAAACTATGATCGTCTTACGGCCAATTGTTGTTCCGGGGCCCCGGGGATTAATCTTACAAAAGAGGATGAAGCGGCTATATACTTTTCTTCAGGCACGACAGGGTTTCCAAAGGCGATTTTACATACCCATTGGAGCCTGATGTCCGCATGTATAACTGAACAGAACCATCACGGCCAAACTCGGGAAGACAATTTTTTATGTATCCCGCCCCTTTACCATACCGGCGCAAAAATGCACTGGTTTGGCAGTTTGTTATCGGGGAGTAAGGCTGTATTGCTTCGAGGAGTTAAGCCGGAGTGGATCCTGAAGACTGTTTCCGAGGAAAAGATTACTATTGTCTGGCTTTTGGTTCCCTGGGCACAGGACATTTTAGATGCAATTGAAAGAGGGGATGTAAAGCTTGGGGATTATGAACTTTCCCAATGGAGGTTGATGCATATTGGTGCCCAACCGGTACCGCCCAGTTTGATCCATCGCTGGAAAAAATATTTTCCTGATCATCTTTATGATACTAATTACGGGTTAAGCGAGGCTATCGGTCCGGGATGTGTTCACCTGGGAATAGAAAATATTCATAAGGTCGGTGCTATCGGGATACCCGGCCATAATTGGGAAGTGAAAATTATCGATGAGCATAGGTCTCCCGTAGTCCAAGGGGAGGTAGGTGAACTGGCTGTTAAGGGTCCCGGGACGATGAAATGTTATTACAATGATCCCGGAGCGACAGCTGAAGTGATTAAAGATGGCTGGTTATTTACCGGGGATATGGCACGTATGGATGAAGACGGTTTTATTTATTTGGTTGACCGGAAAAAAGATGTGATAATCAGTGGGGGAGAAAATCTATACCCCGTACAGATTGAAGATTTTCTTCGTGCCCATCATGCAATTAAAGATGTGGCCGTAATCGGACTGCCTGATCGGCGTTTAGGCGAAATTGCTGCCGCAATTATAGAACTGAAACCGGGCTGTGACTGCACTGAGGATGAAATAAGTGAATTCTGCATTCCTTTGCCACGTTACAAGCGTCCGAGAAAAATCATTTTTGACAGTGTGCCCAGGAACCCCACCGGAAAAATTGAAAAACCACGTCTCAGAGAAAAATATGGTGCTACAAGACTGGTGGAGACCCTGACGGAAGAATAGAAGTAAAAAAACATTCAAATTGAAATTTTGCACAAAGGCTGTTTATTAGGATAGGGTGTGAACTGTAACCTTAAAAGGGAATACTAAATGTTTGTAGAACATTGGGGTCATTCACAAACAAGATACCTTGTGTTATATTGAAACTAATAGATAATTCATATTTGAGTGATTATAGAATAATAACGGGGTGAGTGTATTGAAGGCGGATATCAACGAAGTGTGGGAATTGGTAGACAGTTTGACCCTAGAGGAAAAGAGGATAATATATAGAAAATTGGAACAGGAGATCAGTGCTAAACTATTAGCTATATTGGATAAAGTTAATGAACGTGCAGAAAAAGACCCTATCGGTTTAGAAGAAATTACCCAAGAGGTTGAAAATGTCAGGAGTTATAAAGCCCCAGCCAGAAAACTGGATAGGCTTGCCCCGTGGAGAAGTCAGCTGTATGGAAAAGACTAAAATTGTAGTCGATACCAATATATTTGTTAGTGCTTTTTTGGGGAGTAAAAATGCCAAATTACTCATAAAGGAAATAATAAATGGTATTCAAAACTGCCCTTATGGGATTTCCTTTTATTTAGAAATTTACAAGGTAGATTAAAAATCAAATTTACAATAAAAAACAATGAAAACAAAAAGACACCCAAGTGGGTGTCTTTTACCTTTGGAATTTGCTATTAAATGCCCAAAAAACGGGAGTTTTAAAAGGAAATACTAAATTTTTGTAGAATATTATAATATAATCTAGAATTATTGCTAATATCGGAAACAAAAACAGGTGGTGATAAATTGATAACAGACTATTTTAAGGAAGTATTAGACAATTACATAGAGAGCAAAAATAAAGGCAGGTTTAACAAAAACCATGAAATGTTCAGATTGATAAATTATACTGCCACAGATGCCTTAAACGAGATTGTGAAGGAACATGGTTTAAATGCGAGGGGATCTTGTGGGGCCGGTGTTTGGACAAATTATCCTTGGATTGCTGCATACAATGAGAACATCACTACTTCTGTTCAAAAAGGTGTATATATAGTATATTTATTTTCCCAAGACATGAGTAGGGTGTATTTAACATTGAATCAAGGGTGCACAAATCTGAAAAAAGAATTAGGCACCAGGGCAGCTAAGGAATCGATGATATCCACCAGAGAGGTGATAAGAAATAGTTTAGATAATGCTGGCGGTTTTAATACGGATAATAATCTGATTATCGGAAATGTAGACTATGAAATTGGTTCGATTTATTATAAGGAATATTTAAGTGACGATTTTCCGAGTGAGGAAGAATTTATTAGGGACCTAAAAAACATGATCAGGATTTATGATGATTATTATAATTTAATTTATACTAAGGACACCGAGTCTATAAACGATCAGATTGAAAACGAACTGAATACACAAGGGTCCGGGAAGAGAAGCATGAAAAACAATATAAATAATATATACAGAAGCATCAAGTCAAGAGGTTATATTTTCACATATGAGGACTTAAGTAATTTTTATTTAAGTCTGAAAACAAAACCTTTTCTCATTCTAGCCGGTATCAGCGGTACGGGAAAATCTAAATTGGTAAAGTTGTTTGCTGAGGCCATAGGGGCTACTACTTCAAATAATCAATACAGTATCATTAGTGTAAAACCTGATTGGAACGACAGTACAGAACTATTTGGATATAAAAATATTAATGATGAATTTATTCCGGGACAATTGATTAGAGTAATCATGGAAGCATCGAAACCGGAGAATTTGAACAAACCATATTTTGTGTGTTTAGACGAAATGAATTTGGCCAGAGTCGAGTATTATCTCAGCGAATATTTAAGTATTATAGAGTCCAGGTATTTTGATGAAAACAATCAGTTACTTACGGATAGGATATTCCCCATGGGGTATTTACCTGAGGATAATCCATATGCTAATTTGAGAATCCCGGAAAACCTATATATTATTGGTACCGTTAATATGGATGACACCACCTTTGCTTTTAGTAGAAAAGTATTAGATAGGGTTAACACAATAGAATTTTCTGATGTAAGACTGGATATCTTGGATTTTGATTTTGCGGATAGTGCAGAGGAGATAAGCCTTGATAATTCAAGGTTTAAAACTAATTGTCTGTCTATTAAGGATGCCATTGAAATTGATGAAAAATATGTAAACAGGATAAACAAAAATATAATAGAAATTAACAACATAATGGCTATGGGGAACAAACATTTTGGGTATAGGGTAAGAGATGAGATAGTGTTCTATATGTTGGAAAATAAAAGATATAATCTGTTAGAAGAGCATATAGCTTTTGATTATCAAATTATGCAGAAGATTTTACCTGCTATTACAGGGAGCGACAGGGTTATTAAGGATATATTGATAGATTTATATAACTATTGTAATCCGAGCAATCATATTATTGACGGTATAGATTATATCAAATATGGAGAAGAAGGATTGGAAACAGCGCTGTATATGAATTCCGCAAATAAGATACTTATGATGTTGAGGGGTTATGAAGATGGATTTGTTTCATTCTGGCAATAGAAAAATTCTTATTCAGTTAGAAAATGATGAATTTAATTTATTTATAATAGGTGAGGATCCCCTCAAAAATATCAATATCCCCAAAAATAACTTAAACCAACCGGCAGTTATAAAGGTGTTCCGGGAGGATGATGATACGATTTTGAAAACGCTTACAAGTTACGGCGATTTGGTTCTAAATCCCGGAAATACAATGATTCCCTGTTTTTTTGAAGACGGGCAGTATCAATTAGTGTTAGAAAAAAGGGGAAATAGGGATAGCAACTATGACATTTTTCATAGTGGAATTAGAACAACAGGAAATTTTCAATCAATTGGTAGTTCCCTGATTGGAATAATAGATTTTTCTTCGGATATTGGATATACATGTATAGATATCTTAAAAGGTGGGATTAAGTCCCTGAAGTTAATATTAGAGGTCTTTCCAAGCAAATTAGATTATTATAAAGATTATCAAGAATTGATAATGGAAATTAATGAAGAAATTGTCTCCCTAGCTTTTAAATTTATGGACAAGACATATTTGACAGGTAAATTAGTTGATACCGATCACCAGACAAATGTAGAATTTTTAAATATTTTGTGTATAATCTTTGATGATTTGGAGGCTGCTTTAAAAAGGATTGTAAATAATTTCAAGCACAATGTAATTACATATGAAAGTTTAGCTAATATTCACAAATCTAAAAGGGTTTCCAATAAAACCAGGAAATATTTCAGAACACATGGAAGTTCTTTGATTAAATCTGAAAAAGGCTTTATAAATATAAACAATTCCCTTTATCATACGGAAAAGCTGATTGAGGAAAAGAAGGTAACAACTACAGATATTTTCGAAAATAGATTCGTAAAATATATGCTTCAACAGATCATCAAAAGGCTAAAATCTGTTGAAACCCACTTGGATCCCAATGACGAACGGGAAAATAATATTTTAATATTTATCGGGCAGAAGATAAAAGTTTTGGAAATGTATTTAAACAGGTATTTTCAGAATATTATCAATCTGACCGGCAATAAAAGTATGAGCCTGGTATTTCAGATGGCCCCGGGCTACAAAGAAATGTATAAGAAATATGTTATGTTGAACAAGGGATTGGATTTAGGAGACGATTTGTTTAAAATAACACCTAAAAAGCTCTATTCATTATATGAAATGTGGTGTTATATAAAGATTCATAGGATACTATGCGATTTGGGTTATGAAGTTGAGGAATACGGGATATTGCAGTATAAGGATAATGGTATGTACCTATCGTTACTTCAGGATTCCCAATCCAAGATGATATATAAAAGCAATAAAAACAAATGGGAATTATGGTATAATAAATCCTATTCTATGCCGACAACAGATCAAAGACCGGATACGGTTCTACATATCAGAAATTTAAATGACAAGGATAACAGGACATATATTTTTGATGCAAAGTATAGAATATCGATAGATAATGGCAGAGTTGGTCCAATGGTTGAAGATATAAATGTTATGCATAGATACAGAGACGCTATTGTGTCTAAAATGAATGACGAGTTTCACTATAAATATGATACCTTTGGTGCCTATGTTATGTTTCCTTATGGGAATGAAAAGGACTTTTTAAACCATAAATTTTACAAAAGCATCGAGAAAGTTAATGTCGGGGCATTTCCAATGCTTCCGGGTAGCACAAAGCTTATCACTGAGCATTTAAAAAGAATAGTCAGTCAATCCCATCTAGAAGCAAAAAGCGAGAGAATTTCGGTAGATGAATACGATGATTATGCCAAGTTTAAATTAGAAAATGTGATGGTGGTAAATGTAAAGGACAAAAATCATTTTCAGATATATAAGGACCATAAATTTTATCATATACCAGAGAAGAGACTGTCTAATATTAGGCTTGGAATTGAATACTTGGCCTTTTATCAATCCAAAAAATCCTTTGGGGATGAGGGGGGAATCAGGTACTTTGCTAAAATTAATGATGTGGTCAGATATAGAAGGAAGGAATGCAGAGAATTGATTGCCAAAAGAGGGACCGGAAATGAACGATATCTAAGATTTAATTTGGGTAACATCCAGAAAATTGGCCACATAGAACCTATTCAATCCGGGACCCAATTGGTATCTTATACTACCCTCTACTTGTTGAAGAATGCTGAAAACATGCATGAACTCAAACTTAAAAGTAATTTGGAAATAGAGGTCTATAAAAAACTCAAAAAGGTATCAGATTTAAAAGGATATACCATTAGGAAAGAATTTGACAAATACATTATTAACAAAAATACCGTTGAAATTATAGACGGGAAAGCCATCAGGGTTAATGGGGTAGGGGCAAACTTGGGAAATTTAGAAAAGTTAATGGGTTAGCAACTTATAGAAATATTAGCCAAAGCATCTCCATGACATATAAAAAAATATTATTATATTTTTTAGAATAAAAGACATCCAAACGGGTGTTTTTTTTATTTTTGGGCGCCGTCCCAAAATGTTCAAAAAATAGAGGTTTTAGAAGGAAATGTTAAATATTTGTAGAATATCATAATATAATAGTGAAATTTTGTATTATGCTACAAAAAGTGGGTGATGTTATGGAAATAATAAACAATATAGACAGGTTGTTGGGGGACGATTTAAAAAATGTAATAGAAAAGGATTCAAAAGTATCTATTGCGGCATCCTATTTTTCTATTTATGCCTATGAAGCCTTGAGGGAGGAATTAGATCAAATAAAAGAACTTAAATTTATTTTCAATTCTCCCACTTTTATAAAGGACAAAATAGAAAAGGAAAAAAGGGAATTTTATATACCCAAACGAAACAGGGAAAAAAGCATATACGGAACCGAATTCGAAATAAAATTAAAAAACGAACTGATGCAAAAATCCATAGCAAGGGAATGTAGCGACTGGATTAGAAAAAAAGCTATCTTCAAATCTAACAAGACCCATGGTCATTTACCCAGTTTTATAAACATTGAAAACGGTAAACAACAAACCACATATATGCCTATACAAGGACTTAGCACCATAGATCTGGGATATGAAAGGGGAGACTATATAGCAAATTTCATTAATAAATTTGATGATTATAATTCTACCAGAACTTATATTGAATTGTTTCAACAAGTCTGGGCAGACGATGAAAAAATGGAAAATATAACGGCAGAAGTAATAGAATACATTTCCACGGTATATAAAGAAAATTCTCCTGAATTCATATATTTTGTCATACTATATAATATTTTTAACGAATTTTTGGAGGACATAAATGATGATTTACTTCCCAATGAAGCAACCGGGTTTAAGGAAACAGAAATATGGAACAGACTTTACAGTTTTCAAAAAGATGCGGTAATAGGGATCATCAATAAACTTCAGAAATACCATGGATGCATACTTGCGGACAGTGTAGGGTTAGGCAAAACCTTTACAGCACTGGGAGTTATAAAATACTATGAATTGAGAAACAAAAACGTGTTGGTATTATGCCCCAAAAAGATATCTGAAAACTGGCTTACCTACAGAGAGAACTACACCAATAACATACTTTACAAGGATAGATTTAATTATGATGTCTTATACCATACAGATTTATCCCGGTACTTCGGTTATACAAACGGCATAGATTTAGAAAGACTGAATTGGAGCAATTATGATTTGCTTATAATCGACGAATCTCATAATTTCAGAAATAATGAACCGGTAAAGGATAGAGAAACCAGATATCAAAGGCTCATGAGAGAGGTAATAAGAACAGGGGTCAAAACAGATGTACTGATGTTATCTGCTACCCCTGTAAACAACAAATTCAACGATTTAAGAAATCAACTGGCTTTGGCTTATGAAGGCAATCCATCCAACATAAACAAAAAGTTAAATACGGAAAGAGGTATCAACGATATATTTAGAAGGGCCCAGTATTCTTTTAATAAATGGTCTAGGTTACCCAACAACAGAAGAACAACAGAAGCACTTTTAAATATGTTGGATTATGACTTTTTTGAACTGTTGGACA
>JAAZJW010000372.1 GCA_012800145.1 Clostridiales bacterium
AATTGAGAATTTCAGACGTTATAGCTAGGTCGCCGGATGGTTATTATGAAAAACCAAAAATTCCGGAATTGGCCAGGATAAAAAATAATATGGTATATATTGAGCCATATCTGAGTAGGAGATAAATCCTAAACTGGCAGTGAAATTATTAAAGTATACATAGGATAGGGGGAAGGATTATGGGAGAAGTTATTGTAATAACATCCGGAAAGGGGGGGGTTGGCAAGACAACAGCTACGGCCAACATAGGAACTGGGTTGGCTGAACTGGGATATAAGGTTGTTGTAATAGATGCTGACATTGGTCTCAGAAATTTAGATGTGGTAATGGGATTGGAAAACAGGATTGTTTATGATATTGTTGATGTGGTTAAAAATGTCTGCAGACTGAAACAAGGTTTAATAAAGGATAAAAGATATGATGAGTTATATCTGTTGCCGGCAGCCCAGACAAGGGATAAAAGCGCTGTTACCATAGAGCAAATGCAGAAACTTACGTCGGAACTAAAAGAAAAATTTGATTATGTTCTAATTGATTGTCCTGCCGGTATAGAACAAGGGTTTAAAAATGCGATTGCAGGGGCAGATCGTGCTATTGTTGTAACGACACCGGAAATATCGGCAGTAAGAGATGCGGATAGAATTATAGGATTATTGGAAGCATCTGAAATAGGAGACCCTGTTTTAATTGTTAACCGTATTAGAATTGATATGGTTAAGAGAGGGGATATGATGGATATTGATGATATGATTGATATCCTGGCTATTGATCTATTGGGTGTAGTGCCTGATGACGAAGCCATAGTAATTTCCGCTAACAAGGGGGAAGTAGTGGTTACGAATCAATCTACAATGGCGGGACAGGCATTTAAAAATATAACCAGAAGGATTATCGGTGAGAATGTCTCTTTTATGGATATGGAAAATGAAGAGGGATTTATGGGCAAGCTAAGAAAAATTTTTGGTTTAGCTAAATAAATAAGAGGGGGAGGGAGGAGAAAACATGGATTTATTAAAATTTTTTAGTCGGGGTTCCGGGACAAGCAAAAACGTAGCAAAGGAAAGGCTTAAGTTGGTTCTGGTTCATGATCGGACAAATTGTTCTCCCCATTTTTTGGAGATGGTTAAAGGGGACATAATTAAGGTTATCTCTGATTACATGGAAATAGATGAGGAAGGATTGGATATTAAATTAACAAAAACAAGAAGGGGAAGTAATGATTCAAATATTTCGGCCTTGGTAGCAAATATTCCTATCAGGAAGATGAAAGAACGCGGTCTTTAAGATAAATGGTGCGGTATTAACACAGGGACTATTTTATTGTTAGTTTTAATTAACAATAAAATAGTCCCTGTGTTAATTTTTGTCTATAGTAATAAAATTATTGCATAATCAATATACTGTATCAAGGTGAAAACAGAGGAGCTGAACAACATATGATTATGCAGAAAAACAGGAAAAATCTATTTGGTGGTACGTTTAAAAAAAGAAATATTCTTATCGGGATTCCAGGTTATAGAAATTGGCTAAAAAAAATGATTATCAGGATTTTCGTTTCGGCTATTCTGTTGGCAACAGTAGTAATGATTCAAACGTCAAATTTTAAACAACCCAAAAAAATGTTAGGTTTTATAGAAACAAAACTGGAATCCGACTTTAATGCAGGAGCCTGTTTAGTGGGGATCAAAAAACTACCTATCTATATCCATGCACTGGGTGAGAAGGCCATAACAACCATAAAAATAGAACATAAATCGGGTAAAAGATTTATATCTCCGGTCGATGGCGAAATAACTACCTATTTCGATGAAGAAATTGCTGGGACATCAAATATATCAAAGGGACTGATTTTCACCAGTGAGGTTGGGCAGGACATCTATTCTGTGGATGACGGTATAGTTATTGATGTAGGTTCAAATAAATCAATTGGAAATTATATGATAATAAAGCATAAGGGCGAGCTGTTATCCGTATATAAATATATAGGTACCAACCATATGAATATAAATCAAAGGGCGGAGCGGGGACAGGTAATAGGTGTCTCTTCCGGAAGAGTATTATTGGAAGTATGGTATCGTAATGAACCTGTCGATCCTATTGGTTATATAGATACAGATATCCAATAGTTACAGTTGTGGAGCTATTAAATATGAAATTATTTAAAATGTTTGGCATACAAATAAAGATTAGTTATTTAATTTTTTTCATACTGATTTTCAGTATGTTTTTTAATTATTTTACCCAGTTGTTGGTACTGATTGTTGTTATCCTTGTACATGAGCTAGCGCACTGCTATGCATGTATGTATTACGGTATAGGTATTTCTGAAATAAAAATTTTTGTTTTTGGTGGGGTGGCCAAATTTCGAGGGTATGTTGAAGAAAATCCTAAACAGGAGGCAGTTATTGCGCTGGCGGGGCCGTTATTAAACTTTATATC
>JAAZJW010000373.1 GCA_012800145.1 Clostridiales bacterium
CGTCAGACTGTGTGAAAAATGTCATCCTGAGCGAAGCGAAGGATCTCAAATGGCCTAAAAACGAGATTCTTCGTTACACTCAGAATGACAAAAAGCGAGAAAAGTGCTTTTTCACACAGTCTGCCGTCCCCTTTTGTCACACGTCCCCTTTTGTCACTTCTACCTAAAAATTAACTTTTTATCAACTATGTAAAATTATTAACTAACACTCCTGCTTTTTAAGTAAGGTTTACTTGACATAAAAAACGGGCTCTGCTATAATCAAATGTAAGGTATACCTTACTTTACGTTCGGAGGGGTGGAATTGAAAAATAGGGTTAAAGAACTGCGTGAGAAGCAGGGACTTACACAAAAGCAGCTTGGGGAGCGAGTAGGTGTATCCCGCCAAGCTATAAACGCCATTGAAGTAAATAAATTCGATCCATCGATCTGGCTGGCTTATGACCTAGCCTGCTTCTTTGGGATTACAATTGAGGAGCTATTTGATTTTAAGGAGAGTGAGAGAAAATGACCAAACGTCCTGTGATAAATGCCTTATTTATATCTATACTATCAGCTTTTTACGCCTTCCTGTTCATTTTCATATCCGGCCATATGGAATTTCGGCGCATGGTTCATCTCAAGGGAACACTGAAGATTCCCTTTATAAATGCCTTCACAGGCTTCATCATGGGAAACAATATGAAATATATCGGTTATGCGATAATCGTGATAGCTGCTGTAATACTTGTAATTACCTTACTCAGACGAAAAGAATACGATGAATATCAGCAGAGCATACAGACAAAATGCGCATTAGCAGTTGGTATTCTGACCATCGTTATGGTGCCGCTGCTCCTGTTATTTATCCTGAGCGATCCCAACTACTCAATAGAGTTTATATTCCTATTTATTATCATCCACTGGTTTTGTGTTTTAATAACAGACTTGATATATGTCGTGAAGTATTCGCGGTAATGGTGTTTTGGAAACAAAAGGGGACGTACCCAGATTGTCCTGTCTAATGCATTGCGATTCCCAGCTGCCGATAACCTTTAATGTTTCACTTGAACATATAGGGAACATACTTTTTACTTCGCTTTTTACCCGTATTCCCTCCCATGCATCAAGCCAAATATCGCAGGCTTTGGTTATCCCGTTTTTACTTTCATATTCATAACCGGGTCTGTTCTTTTCATTTATATTTTTATATTTTTCCATCTCTTAGTCCTCTTTTATACATTTTTATTCTATTCTATCATTTTTTCTAGGCCCTTGGTGACAAAAGGGGGTGACAATTTGTGTACGTCCCCTTTTGCCCCCCCATGATATATTCCTGTTAAACTTAATAATCGCTTTGTTCGTGGCAATTTTAATCACCTTAAGGTATTGTAATCTGATATCTAAATTATGTCAAACAAAGGATCCGTCCCCTTGTTTGATGGGATTAATGCCGGCAAATATCCATCTTGTATTAATGCTGTGTTCATTAGGGTGACAAAAGGGGACGTACCCAGTTTGTCACTCTGGCCCAAATATCGATGTACCCATATCATGGTTTTTTTATGGCTCTTAACCTCTGATTATTGTGTCATACATCTTTATCAAATAAATTTGCATTTAATTATATTCTGTCCTTTTCCATGCATGCATACGGTTGTAAATTGAATAAGGTGACAATTTGTGTACGTCCCCTTTTGTCCCCACGTCCCCTTTTGTCCCCAAATGTAGAACCCCTTGCAGATTACCCTGAAGACTATTCCCCTGAGCGGGGAGAAATCGTATCATACGAAAACTAATATAATTACAATACCGGATGCCAGGCCGGGCTACCATGTTTTTATATATGGTAGCCCGGCTCTTTATCATTACATCCCCAAAATAGTCCGGAGTATCCTTGTAAATAAGTGGTAAACGGATTTTTTGTTTTCATGGAAG
>JAAZJW010000374.1 GCA_012800145.1 Clostridiales bacterium
AAGACAGGGTATTGTGCACCATTTGATTGACGTAGTTAATCCGGATGAAGATTTTTCCGCGGCCGAGTTCCAGAAGATGGCGAAAGATATAATCAATACCTTGGTATTGAATAGGAAACTCCCGATAATAGTAGGGGGTACAGGGTTATATATTAACTCCCTTATTTATGACATGGATTTTACACAGTCTGTTTCTAATTGGCAACTCAGGGAGGCATTGTGGGAGGAAGCCCGGAACATGGGTAATGAATATGTGCATGACAAGCTTAAGGAGATAGATGCCGATGCTGCGAACAGAATACATCCTAATGATGTCAAAAAGGTTATACGAGCCATCGAAGTCTTTCATGAAACCGGCAAAAAGATAGGAGACTTCAGTAAGGATATTGTTCTTAATGATGAATATGATTTTTTTCTGGCAGGTTTAATAAGAAATCGAGAGGAGCTATATGATAGAATTAACATGAGGGTAGATGTTATGATAGAGCAGGGATTGGTGGAGGAAGTAGAGAATTTACTTGATTTGGGATATTCCAAAGACCTGATATCGTTTAAGGGACTGGGTTATAAAGAAATTATTGGCTGTTTAGAGGGTGAATATGATCTGGAAGAAGCGATCAGGATCTTAAAAAGGAACACAAGGAGGTATGCAAAACGTCAGCTGACCTGGTTCAGGAGATATAGTGACATCAATTGGTACAATGTATCTGATTGTCCGGTTGGTGAAAATTTGGCAGAGCATATTATTAAGGATTTTAAAGGACATTTTGATTTATTGTAGAATAACAATATGAATATGCAAGTTCGGGATTTATTATAAACCCTTTATCCAAAAGGAGAATAAATTCGTTTTATAAGCATAATCCCATCATGTTTTTTATTAAATATTCGGATTATCTATCTGTATGATTAAGTCAACGGAGGGGGAAGGGAAGATGAAAGGCAATATTAATTTACAGGATATATTTTTAAACCAGGTAAGAAAGGAAAATATCCTGATTACTGTATACCTAATAAATGGATTTCAGTTAAGGGGGACGGTTAAAGGTTTTGATAACTATACCATAGTGCTGGAGTCGGACGGCAAACAACAGTTAATATATAAACATGCAATTTCGACCATATCTCCTAGTATACAAATTAATTTTAATTTAAATACAAGAAAAAAGGATGAACAATAAAAAGAGGAAATGATTGATTAATGGTACACGAAATATTGAAAAATGCTTTCGGAATAGAACAAAGTTTAATTGATAAAATGCTGAATGTGGAAGGGGCTTTAGCCAATAGATTTAAGGAAATCGATCAGATAAAACAGTATAATCAATATAAGGTACTGAATGCTATGCAGGAAGCACGACTAAACGACCAACATTTTAATTGGACGACAGGTTACGGTTATAATGACATCGGTCGCGAAAAAATAGAGGAAATATATGCAAAGGTTTTCTCGACAGAGGATTCTATAGTCAGGCCTACTATTGCAAACGGGACCCATGCATTAAGTTTATGCTTGTCCGGATTACTTCATCAGGGCGATGAAATTATATCGGTAACCGGGGAGCCCTATGACACACTAAATGAATTGATAGGGTTAAAGGGGGAATATAGAGGAAGCCTAAAGAACACAGGTGTTATATATAAGCAAATTGATTTTATGAAGGATGGCACAATTAATTTTAGCGCGATAGAGAGGGAGATCACCGAAAAAACGACCATGGTTTATATTCAAAGGTCTACAGGCTATAGTTTCAGGCCTGCCGTGGATATTAACACCATAAAGAGGATAGTGGAAATTGCCAAGAAGAAAAATGAAGAAATAATTTGTATGGTTGATAATTGCTATGGTGAATTTTTAGAAGAGAGGGAGCCTACGGAGGTGGGCGCAGATTTACTTGCCGGTTCTTTGATCAAAAATCCCGGTGGGGGAATTGTCCTAACGGGTGGATATATTGTTGGAAAACAGGACCTTATCAGGGAAATATCCTATAGGCTCACGTCCCCGGGAATAGGTAAGGAATGTGGGTTAACATTTGGATTATCAAGGCAAATGTTTCAAGGGTTGTTTTTAGCACCCCATATTGTCAGTGAGGCCATAAAAGGTTCAGTATTTTGTGCTAAGTTATTTGAAGAGATGGGATATGAAGTAAAACCAAAATATGATGCTACGCGGAGTGACATTATTCAACTGGTTAAACTGGGGAGTGCGGAGAAGGTCATTGCTTTTTGTAAAGGGATTCAAGAAGCTGCTCCCGTGGACTCTTTTGTAAGCCCGGAACCTTGGCCTATGCCCGGATATGATGATCCTGTCATTATGGCTGCCGGTGCTTTTGTGCAAGGGTCCTCAATTGAACTGAGTGCAGATGCGCCTATCAGAGAGCCCTACGTTGTTTATTATCAAGGCGGACTGACCTATGAACATGCTAAGTTAGGGGCATTATTGGCATTAAAAAATATAAATGAAATTGGCTAGGGGAAATGTAGGATAATTGGACAAAAAATTAGGAGGTTTAATAAAGCCTCCTTAAATTTTTCTGTATACTCCTATCACCTTGCCTAAAATTGTTACATCCTTAAGTATTATGGGTTCCATTAGTTTGTTTTCGGGCTGAAGTCTTATGTGGTCGGATTCCCGATAAAAACGTTTTATTGTAACTTCATCTTCAATCAATGCCACTACTATGTCACCGTTTGCGGCGGTAGGTTGTTGACTGATTATTACATAATCATTATCCAATATACCGGCATCAATCATGCTGTCACCTTTAACCGTTAGTATAAAAACATTGTTGTTGTTGACAAAATCAACGGCAAAGGGGAATATATCTTCAACATTCTCGACCGCCAAAACAGGTGTACCCGCGGTTACGCTCCCAATGATCGGTATATTGACAATTTCTTTATTATATGACAGGTGGCTGGAAGGATCACTATTTAAAACTTCTATTGCTCTTGGTTTAGTTGCATCCCTTCGGATGTAGCCCTTTTCCTCCAATTTAGATAAGTAGCCATGGGCTGTAGATGTTGATTTAAAACCGACGCCTTTGCATATCTCTCTCATGGATGGGGGGTAGCCCTTCTCGGCTATTTCAGTTTTTATATAGTTCAATACATCTAATTGTTTTTGATTTAGGTCTTCATACATTGCCAAAACTCCTTTCTATAGGGTAAAGTATATCATATGATAAATCAAACATCAAACGTTTGTTCTGTGGAAAATTTTACTCATCGATCCACTCGAAATTTTTAACAATTTCTCTTTTTGCATCTTTTCTGTGAGCGGCATAAAGCTGGGTAGTAGTCACATTATCATGGTCTAATAAATTTTGAACATCATATATGGAAAATCCCTGTTGGATCAATGATGTGGCAGCAGTGGCTCTGAGTTTATGAGGACTATAACCTTTTTCTCTGGTTGTACCTAACACAATGGAAGTGTATTTTTTTACAAGATTCCTGATGGCTCTCGCTGTCATGCGTCTATTTTGCAGTGAAAGAAACAAAGCATCTTTATGTTCATTGTCCAACATATTAGACGGGGTGCGTTCGTTTTCCAGGTACTCCTTGATTACGGTTTCGCATGTTTTATTGATAGGCATTATGATTTCCTTGCTGCGTTTGCGGTAAATTCTAAATTCTCCTCTATTAAAATTAAATGATGATATATTTAATTGTTCAAGCTCACTTAACCTCAGACCATATGTGACAAACAATACGAGAATTGCTTTATCCCTCAGCTTGGTTTTTTCCCAATATTTTTTCTCGCCTTTAGAAAGATGTTTTCCGGTATCCACAACATCGAGCGTAAGGGCTACTTC
>JAAZJW010000375.1 GCA_012800145.1 Clostridiales bacterium
CGCTTCGCTCAGGATGACATTTTTCACACAGTCTGCCGTGCCACGCTCTCAAAAACATAAACATCCTCGTCCTAAACATATAAGGACGAGGATGTTCTCGTGCTACCACCCTATTTTATTATTATCTTGCGATAATAAACTCGATAAGTGACCCCTGTCACTTTGCATTGTTAACGGATGCAACACCGTCATAATTTAAAGGTTAATTTGGTTTTAACCGTTCGATTATGAGGTTCAGGGGCCATGTTCTGTTTATTTCGTTAGTGCTAGCTCTCACCTTACCTAGCTCTCTGTTACTAACTACATAAACCTACTCTTCCCATCATCACTTTTACAATTAATATTATACAATATTATATAAAATTATACTAGTTATATCAGCAATTTTAAGCTAAAATACATATATTGGTTCACCGGGATGCGTCAGAGGTGGCAGATTATGTGGAAAAACGCTAAAAGAACATTTCCGTTTATTGTGGTACGGGTAACATGTGCGAATTCCGAAAAATTATAGGAACAGATATGTGCAAACGACGAGTGCCGCTATTATGGAGGCCAGGTGGGATACCAGTGCAGCACCTAATGTATGTTTTCCCCTTTTAACTCCTACAGAACCAAAATATACCGCCATTGTATAGAAAATAGTTTCCGCTGAACCCATCATGGTGGAACTCAGTCTGCCGACAAAACTGTCCGGGCCGTATGTATGTAAAATATCCCTCAAAATGGCTAATGAACCACTGCCTGAAATAGGCCTCATTATAACCAAGGGTAGCACCTCCGGGGGCACACCGACAAAAGTCATCAGTGGACCTGAAAGATTTATCAAATAATCAATAAAACCGGATTTTCTCATGAGCCCCACCGCAATAAATATAGCAACCAGATAAGGCATAATTTTAATCGAAGTTTTGAACCCATCTGCGGCGCCTTCCACAAAACTGTCATATATATTTACTCCCTTAATCCAACCGTGTAATAATATAATCGTCATCATCAGGGGTATGGCCATAATCGAAATATAACTCAATGCCTTTATCATTTCCGTCCCTCCAGTATTTTACACGCAATAACACCGACAATAGTCGATACGATTGTGGCTAATATCGACGTAACAATAATGTCCGCCGGATTAACAGAACCGGCATCCGCTCTCAGTTTCAATATTGTAAGGGGAATTATTTGTATGGATGACATGTTTATTACAAGGAACATGGCCATGGCATTAGTTACAACCGTTTTATCGGTATTCAGTTTCTGAAGCTCATCCATGGCTTTCAGTCCCAACGCTGTGGCCGAATTTCCTGCACCGAACATATTGGCCACCATATTCATCATCATTGCACCTATAGCAGGGTGATTGGGGGGTATATCGGGAAATAAACACCTTGTTATAGGCGTCATAGATTTTGTAATACTATTAATGAGTCCTGATTTTTTGGCAATGTTCATAAGTCCCAACCAAAAGGACATGATACCTGCGAGCCCTATTGCAAACATCACGGCTTCTCCGGTTTCATGAATAACCACATCATTGATTATTTCAGGCTTGCCTGTAACAATTGCAATTGAAACACCTATGAGGATCATCACTATCCAAATAATATTCATAAAAACTCCCCTTCATTTGATATAATACATTATATGAATGGGATTTTCCCTATATGTCTTTATCTGTTTCATGTAATTTTTGATATCATGATTTTGTTTGATATAATAATTTTATTTGATATAATAGTTTTAATCATCAAATAAGGGCATTTTATTGTACAAAAATTAACCAAAGGAAGGTAAAAAAATGAGAAATTTAACCCTGATGACAGATCTTTATGAATTGACCATGATGAACGGATATTTAAAAAAGGGAATTGATAAAAATACTGTCGTCTTTGATATGTTCTTTAGAAAAAACCCCTGTCAAAACGGTTATACTATAATAGTGGGAATAGAACAGATAATTGATTATATTGAAAACATTAATTTTAGCGAAGATGATTTATCATATTTAGAGGAATTAAATTTATTTGATGACAAATTTTTAGATTACTTGAAAAACTTTAAATTTACCGGAACCATCTATTGTGTTGAAGAGGGTTCTGTCATGTTTCCACATGAACCTATCCTGAGAGTTAAGGCACCGATAATTGAAGCCCAATTGCTGGAAACCACTCTGTTAAACCTTATAAATTTTCAATCCTTAATTGCTACCAAGGCTTCCCGTATTTGCACCGCTGCGAGGGGTGATGCGGTTTTTGAATTCGGTTTGAGACGCGCTCAAGGCCCCGATGCGGGAATATACGGTGCTAAGGCTGCCATTATCGGTGGCTGCAAAGGGACATCTAATGTGTATGCAGGTAAAAAATTCGATGTGCCTGTTATAGGTACTCATGCACACAGCTGGGTTCAGAAATTTGAAACCGAACTTGATTCGTTCCGTGCCTACGCTGAAACATACCCTAATAATACATTACTTTTGGTGGATACCTATAATGTGTTAACCAGTGGAATGCCTAACGCAATTACTGTGTTCAAGGAATTGAGGGAAAAGGGTTATAAGCCCCATGGTGTTCGTATTGATTCCGGTGATATAGCATATTTATCGAAAGAAGCCCGCAAAATGTTGGATGCCGAGGGGTTCGAGGACGCTATCATAATCGCATCCAGTGATTTAGACGAGGAAATAATTGATAATCTGAAACTGCAGGATGCGGCTGTCAATGCCTGGGCAGTGGGTACTAATCTTATAACATCCAGGGATTGTCCTGCTTTGGGCGGTGTATACAAACTATCCGCAATTCAGAAAGGTGATGAACTTATACCGAAAATAAAAATTTCTGAAAATCCGGAAAAAATCACAAATCCGGGTTATAAAAAAGTGATACGTATTTACGATAGGAAAAGTAAAAAAGCTGAAGCCGACCTGATTATGCTGAATGATGAAGAAATTGATATAAGCAAACCTTTAACTATATTCCACCCCATACACACCTGGAAGAAGAAAACCCTTACGGATTATAC
>JAAZJW010000376.1 GCA_012800145.1 Clostridiales bacterium
CAACCAACATTCTCGCAATGTGGGGTATAATAAGCCCGACCCAACCTATATTCCCGCAAATAGACGCCGAGGCCGAAATTGTGATGGCACTTATGGCCAAATAAAAGTATCTCCAAAAGAGTACATTGATACCTAATGACATGGCCTCTTCATCACTTTGGGACATTATGTTCAGGCGCCAACTTAGAAACACCAATATCATTACCCCCACCAATATAGGAGGGATGGAATAGATTAAATTTTTCCATGTAGCGGACTGTAAACTCCCCATAATCCAATAGGTTATCTTTTGCATCTGGTCGTACGGGTCGGAGAAATATATAATGAGGGACAGACCTGCCTGAAACAGAGCACTGAGGATGATGCCTATCAACACCAAGACAGTGATGCTGTTATCATGGACCCTCTCGGCTAAAAAGAAGCACAGCAGAATAGCTAAAAATCCGAACAAAAAGGAACTGATCCTTATCACAATAGGCACTTGGGGCAGACACATGAAAGCAAAGGCTGCCCCAAAACTTGCACCTTGTGTAACACCTATTATGTCAGGTGAGGCCAAAGGATTTTTGAATAACGCCTGCATTACCGCACCTGACACAGACAAGGCGGAACCCACACATATTCCCAGAACTATTCGGGGAATACGAATATGCCAAAACACAATCCCTTTTTCGAGAGAGGATTCTACGTTACCGACACCAAAACCGAACTTGTTCAGCATGATGTTAAAAGCGTCTATAATTGTTACAGGATAGCGCCCCACATTCAGGGATAGAAAAATAACAGCGAGCAATAGAACACCGAACAATATATACAAAAAACCCGCACTTCTCTCTTTTTTTACATCCTCTATTGTTTCTTTTACTGTATCTTTTATCATGGTATTACAGCTTACCTCCCATTTCAGTAAAAGAATAACCGAAGGCTCTGTTATAGTATTCATCTGCAATTTCAGTCATATCGATATCTTCATATTTTTCGGGCAGAACTGTTTTGCCTATCCACATAATTCCCAATATAGACTGGGGTAGAGGAAAGTTCCACCAGCCAATGTTGGAAGGGAATATAAACACGTTTTTATTTTTTATAGCGTTTACGGTAGATAACGCGGGATCTTTTAATAAATCATCCACAGTACCTGTACCGAAGGAGGACCCTAGGAATATATAATCAGGGTTCCAGGCTACAATCTGCTCCGGAGATACTTCACACCATCTTCCTTTCAATTCCTTGGATACATTTATTCCTCCTGCCATTTCGATCATTTCACTCTGGAACATGTCCCCTGTTGCAACGGTATATATGCTTTTGGGGCCTGTAAACAATACTTTGGGCTTGCCTTCGTCCTTGACATCCTTAGCCCTTCCTTCAATCGTAGAAACCTTTTCTTTGACGTATGTTTCGAAGTCGTCAGCCTGTTTTTTGCAATCCAAAATATCACCCATAAGCTGTATTGCCTCATAGGTATCGTCCAATGTTTCGCCCTTAACCCCGACAACGGTCAATCCCGCATTGGTGTACTGTTCAATTTCCGCTGTATCAAACGCTGCATAAGAGAATACCACCTGGGGCTTTACCACCATAAGGGCTTCCGCACTGGCTTTTTGATATTCCGGCGCCTCCAGGTCCGGCAGGGCGGCGTAGGTTGCGTCAAGCCTTTCCATGGCTTCACCTTCTTTTGCTGAAATACGCTTGTGGGTCATTTTGTCTTCCTGACCGAGTGCATAGATGAGCTTGGTGTCGAAATGATGGGATGTTGCCACCCTTTCAATTTTTTCCGGCAATTCCACCTTTCTGCCCACCTGGTCTACTATGAACCTTTTTTCAGGCTCATCTTCAGGTGCCGTAGCCGTTTTCCCGCACCCCGTAGACGTGTAAAGTGTAAGTATCATCAGTGCTAAAATCAGTGCAATTGTCTTTCCTGTTTTCTTCATTTTTTGTTTCCCCCTTTATTTTATATGACAATAAAAAAACTCCTTTTGCCATAAAAAAGGAGTAACCTCAGGTTGAATTAATTTACATTTTGTCGAATTGTTAACAAATTAATATAAAAACGACCCCAAAAGGATCGCTCTACATAGAATTTGTTACTCTCCTTTTCACAATGGAAGGCAATACCGTTTCCAATATTACCTGACGACCTAAAACCATGGGGTTTTACCCTTTAGGATTTTAGATTCGGAGCTATATAATTATCGGTAATTATACTTCAATATTTATATTCTGTCAATAATCCTGTTTTAACCTAAAAATGGCATTTTTTGCTTAACCATGATTTTTCAAATTTGATAAAATGGTATTTAGCTTGACAATGTTTTTTAAATGAGTATATAATATAAAAAAAGAACATATCTCCGAACCTATATTTCTGTAGATGTACATCCATGAAATATAGGTCGTTAGGGTATAGAAAGAAATTTCTATGCCTCCCATTGTGGAAAGGAGAAGGCTGCGTTTTGTTGTCTGAAAAGGCATTCCTTAATACAATGGAGTGCCTTTTTTTGTTAAAGTTATTTGGGGGAACCACTAAAGCTTTGTGCAGGAACATTATTTGTAAAAATAAGGGGACTGCAACGACTGACCAGGATATGGGGACGTTTCGCCTGTCTTAGTTTTGGGGAAACGGATAGACGAGACGTCCCCACGTCTTGCTCCATGTTTTACTTAGCATAAGAGCCCTATCCCCTTTGGGCTCTATGCTAAAATTATAAGAATAATTATACAAATAAGGAAGTTTTATTGACCTTTAAAAAGAATTTTGTTATTATTAGGGTACGCAGAAACGCAATAAAGGCTTGAAAGGCAAATACATACATTTAACGATAAAAAACGCATCTGTATTCAGTGTGTTATCGTCTCAAGTCCCTATATTTTTGTAAATAGAGATGGTTTGTATAGTGCTGATAATAAGGTTCAGCTTCTATCGAATAACCGTAAATTATTTGACTATGAGTGGAAGTGTACCTAGGGTTCCGACTGATGTTTTAATATCAGTGCTGGTCCAAGCGGTACAGGCGTATGCCACACCGATGGGATAAAAGCCCGGGCGGGTAGGTTTCATTCC
>JAAZJW010000377.1 GCA_012800145.1 Clostridiales bacterium
ATTGGGTACGTCAGACTGTGTGAAAAAGCACTTTTCTCGCTTTTTGTCATTCTGAGTGTAGCGAAGAATCTCGTTTTTAGGCCATTTGAGATCCTTCGCTTCGCTCAGGATGACATTTTTCACACAGCCTGACGTCCCCTTTTGTCACCCATTTGACCAGCCTTTTATCTGTTGACGAATATATCCATTCCCTGTTCCGTATATATATGTCCATAGTAACCAAAAACATAACCATCACTGCCGCCACTGAAAATAATATCGTCCACTATTATGCTTTCTTCCCCGTTGGCTAATTTTATTAGGCTATAGAGATCATCACCTTTGTATCTGATAAATAATATTTCATCCTTGGATATACTCATGGGCATAAAATCAAAATGTTTTCCATCTGTTACTTTTTTAACTTCCGATGTTTTCAAATCATATGCATAAATATTATGTGGTTGATTTTCCCAGACATCATATATACCGGCATATATATTGCCATATATATCATTCAAATCAGTTATTGAAATGCCTTTCAGGTTTTTAGTTGCCGAGTACAGTAATTTTTCACCATCTAGTGTAAAACTCGGGGTCATAGCAACTAAATCTCTGTCCATAAAATTAATGGTTTCGTAAGTTTTGTCCTCATTGATATTTAACAAAATGGCTTCCTTATTTTCAATCATCTCTCTGCCGCCACCCTCTATCAGCCCGATTAAATTGTTATTCTTTGGATTTATAGCCAGGTTAGTCTTATAACGCAATGCTCCTATATCCATGAACTCCGTATGTGTTTTTTCGTCGACATCATATATTCCTATGCCTATTCCATCTGCACTTAATGAACCCGATTCGGGTTTTTCCATAATATAAATATATTTACCATCCCCCGATATGTTCCATACGATGGGGACATACCCGATCATTTCATCTGTGGTTCTCCGACCTTCTATTATTATATCTGTTGAGAATGTCTTATTTTCGGAATCATATTCATTCAGGTTTATTTCCACCACACCATCGGTAGCACCAAAATTCCCTTCTTCCGTAGCCCATCTTCTTTCACTCCTAGCATAAACAATGTTTTTACCGGCTGCTTTGAAACTATCATAATAATGTTCATCCGAATGCACCTTTGTTTCCTTGGTTGATGCATTGAACATTGCAAAACCCGAATTTTTGGTGGCATATACTATGTTTTCATCGTCCACCCAATCATAAGCAATATAATAATGGTTAATTTCATCCGCCACTTTTTCATATTCCCCGTTTTTTATATCGTATATATACAGGCTGCCGTTTTGGGTGTAGGCTATATAATTCCCGGATTTTGAAACAAGGGGAAATTCAAAACTGTCTCCCTCGTGGATTTTAATTTCCTCCCCACCATCTAAATAAGTAAAGTATAAACCGTCTTCCTTTAGAAATGTTACAAGGGAATTGTTGACATTTGCGGCATCACCCGGCATCACATCACAGGCCACGGTAAATCCCGATACCAATATCAAGAGTGATACAATTAGGGAAACTACACGTCTGGACCCGGAATTTTTTTTAAAAAACAACATGTTTTGAAGCCTGGATTTTAATTCCTTAGCATTAGTACCCATGGCCGTTGTAAAGGCATTCTTTTTCACAATGGAATTGTCTATTAATTCCAAAATGGTTTGCCCGTAATATTTTCTGTCTTCAATTTTCATTTCATCCGCCACCTTTTCATCTATGGAATATTCACAATACAGGTCTATCTTCTTTAATAATATGTAGGTTATCGGATTGAACCAATGAATCACATTTATAATAAAACTGAAGTATTTCACTATAATATCTTTTCTTTTATGGTGATTTAGCTCATGTAAAAATATCATTTTAAGCGCCTTTTTATCCTCATCTGTGTTGGGAATTAGAACAGTAGGGTTGAATATTCCTATCAACATTGGGGACCCGACGGACTTACATCTTCTTAGCGTTACATTGCTGTTTATGTTTAATTTTGTTTTGCATGATTTAAATAATTCCGAGGTATTTTCATCAGTAATTTCCGCACTATTTGCCAAAACAGCGGATTTAAATCCCACATATGATATGATTTTTGATAAAAATAAAATAGCCATACCGGATATCCAAACATATAGACCTATGTGTTTATGAGAATCAATGTTGAAATCGTTTTTGCTTGGACTGCGGTCTTCAGTTTTTGTTAGGTTGGTCTCCTTGCCCTCCGTTTTGTCCCTATGCCGGTTTTCTTCTATGTCTTGAATTTTCTGCGCTTCCCATATATCTTCTGTATCCTTGTTCCCGGTTATATTATCTAAACCATTAAATTCCCGGGGTTTTGTTATTGAGGGGAGGTTGAATATCGATTTTTGGGGCAACTTTACCAGGCTACCAATCGGCATAATGAAAAAAGTCAAAATCATAATTAACATACCGTAATGCCAAGATGAACTGAAATTTTTTTTCGTCAGAGGACTTATCAAAAAATATATCAGAAATATAATGCTTCCCGTAACAGACATTTTAAGTATAGCTGTCAATATCCCCATATTACACCCTCCTGATCCAGTCTTTTAATTCCTTTATGTCTTCCTCGCTTATCCTTTTGTTACCGTAGAGGGAAGCAACCAAAGATTTTATACTTCCGCCATACATATCTTCTATAAATTCATCAGCCTGACGTGATTTGTATTCATCCTTACTTATAGCGGGAGAATAATAATTGAATCTGCCTTCCTTCCTTACCTTTAATACATTTTTGTCTACCAAGCGTTTAGCCAGGGTGAGTATGGTTGTATGTTTCCAGGTGTTTTCCTCCCCTAATTCTTCGATTATATCCGCCGTAGTGACTTCCTCATTTTTGTTCCAGATAATTCTCATTATTTCGTATTCCGCATCCGAAATTTTAACTATATCCAAAATAATCACCTC
>JAAZJW010000378.1 GCA_012800145.1 Clostridiales bacterium
TAATCCTGCTCGTCTCAGGATGACAAAAATGTGGGGCCTTCATAGCAATGACAAAAAGCGAGAAAAGTGCTTTTTCACACAGTCTGCTGTCCCCCTGTGTCCCATGTCGAAATAAAAGGAATTTTGAAATATGTATAGAAATTATGATAAATATAGTTTATTATAGTTAATGACGAGAATAGAAAAAAACAGGAAGAGGGGATGGACTAAAATTGGAAGCAATGGATCAAGAAATCGAACTGGACCTTAGGGAATTAATACAAATAATTCAAAAACGGTTATGGTTTATTGTACTTGCAACAGTACTGGCGGTCAGTATCGGCGGAATTGTAAGCTTTTTCATCATGGAACCGGTATACAAAGCATCTACCACCATAATGGTTGGAAAACCCGCTGATTATATAGAAGGCAACCAGCTTCAAGTACAAGATCTGAATCTAAACCAAAGACTGGCCAGGACATACGGGGAGATAGTAAAAAGCAGGAAGGTATCGGGAGATGTTATTTCACAATTGAAGCTGGATTTCACCCCACAGCAACTGAAAGACAAAACATCAGTGGACCTGGTAAAAGATACGGAATTTATTACAATAAGCGTAACGGACACGGATCCGGAACGGGCGGCTGTCATAGCTAATAAAATGGCTGAGGTTTTTAGGATCAGGGTAATGGATATTATGAAGGTAGATAATGTACAGGTGCTTGACGATGCAATAGTGCCGACTTCACATATAAAACCCAGACCCAAGCTTAACATGGCAATTGCAGGGGTACTTGGTATGATGATAAGTATCTTTGTTGTATTTTTATTAGAATACTTAGACAGCACAATTAAAACTCCGGAGGATATAGAAAAATATCTGGGTTTAAGCGTTATAGGGACCATTCCGATAATGCAGGATGACTAATAAGGGGGAAATAGAATGAGCAAATACAGGTTAATCGTACATACAGATCCAAAATCACCCATATCAGAGGCCTACAGAACACTTCGTACAAACATTCAATTTTCAAGCCTGGATAATCCTATAAAAACCATGGTGGTTACCAGTGCCGGACCCGGCGAAGGCAAAACTACCTCTGTTATGAACCTGGCGGTTACCATGGCGCAGTTCGGCTCAAGGGTACTTTTGATAGACGGGGATTTGAGAAAACCCGCACTCCATAAAATTTTTGCAATATCCAATGAATTAGGCCTGACCAATGTTTTGGTAGGTGAACAGGATTATAAAGAGGGAGTTTCCCCCACACATGTAGAAAGGCTGGAAATTTTACCTGCAGGAGTTATTCCGCCGAACCCGTCGGAACTGTTAGCTTCTAACAAAATGAAACAACTTTTAAATAAGGTAAGGGAAGACTACGATTTTGTAATTATAGATACCCCGCCTGCCGCCGTAGTAACCGATGCTTCCGTTTTATCGGCTGTGGCCGACGGTACCGTGTTGGTTTGTGCATCGGGCCAGGTACCTATAGAAGGGGCTAAAAGGGCAAAAGAGTTACTGGAGAATGTAAATGCCAACATTATCGGAGTCATTTTAAACAAAATTCCGACAGATCAGAAGGGTTATTCACAGTATTACTATTACCATTATTATAGAGAAGACAGTCCAAAGAAAAACAAAAAGGGGTTAAAAATAAATGGTCGATTTGCACAGTCATATTCTGCCAAATATTGATGACGGTTCCAAAAGCATGGAAGAAACTTTAAAAATGGGTAAAATAGCGGAATCAGAGGGGTTTAGCAAAGTAATTGCTACGCCCCATTATATAGAAGGGGAATTTACATTAGAAAAGGAACAATTCTTAAGTGTTATAGACGGGGTCAACGAGTATTTTCTAGAGAACGAGGTTAACATAGAAGTCCTGCCGGGCTTGGAGGTCTATATCTCACCCGACCTGCCTTCCAAACTGGAAAAGGGAGAAATTCTCACATTAAACAATACATCTTATGTTTTGGTGGAATTCCCCATGAACAGCGTTCCCATATATACGGAAGATATTCTTTATGAAATAAGACTGTTGGGCTATAAACCCGTAATAGCACATCCCGAACGCTATATAGAGGTAATGAAGAACCCCAACTATCTGAAAGATTTAATCGAACAGGATAATTATGTTCAGATAAACAGTCTGAGTGTAACCGGAGTGTTGGGGCAAAAAACAAAAAAGACGGCTGAAATTTTATTGAAACATAAAATGGTTCATTTTATAGGTACGGATGCCCACACCCCGAGAACCAGATCACCGAGAATAAAAGAAGCACTGGAACAAATGCGTAAATGGGTGGGCAATGAATATGTTGAAGAAATAATTAATAACGGTCGGGCACTGATAAGGGGGGAAGGGGTTACAGCACCTCAATCTCTAACCTACAAACCTGACAGAGGGTTTTTATATAACATAAGAAAATTTTTTAACTGAAAGGGAAAGAATTATACGGTACCTAAGGTATATGAATAACTATAGACGGGCAGTCCAAAAAATGGAATACCCGTCTATATTTTTTACTGTTTGGAATTGCAATATATCGCATCCTGGGGACCTGGAAACAACAAGCAAAATAATTTTGACAAAAAAGCAGGAATATGGCATAATAGGTAGAAATAAGGTATGATAGATCATGGGACTATTTACCTAAGAACAATAGGATAGCTTACCCAAAGACATAGAGCCGTTTGTGTATCAGCATGTTAGTTTGATGTTAACTGAGGGGGAATGGGAATGACCACAAAGGCAGAGATAAGGGAGGGGTATAGAAAAAGGAGGGAAACATGGAGAATAAACTTACCGATATCTTATAGAAAATTTATATTACTCATAATAGACTTATTGTTAATAAATATAGCTGGTTTAATGGCGTTGTTGCTCAGGTTTGATTTTTTAATACCAAAGCAATATTTACATACCTATTTAAAGAATGGGCTTTTTACAACAGTTATTATGGTTGTTATTTTTTATGTCTTCAATCTTTATCAGAGTGTATGGAAATACGCCAGTTTAGAGGAACTTATGAATGTAGTCGGTTCGTCCGTCGTAGGGAGTGCTGTCTTATTCATAGTCTATAATCTTATTCTAAATATTGAATTTCCGAGAAGTTTTTATATTTTATTCACATTGCTTTTAACCTTTTTTATGGGGGGATCCCGGTTTATATACCGTGTTCTGAGAAGAGTAAAATTGGCTTTGACCAAAGATGGCTTGGACAGAAAAAGGGTATTAGTA